>CAMQBP010000001.1 GCA_946999025.1 uncultured Prevotella sp.
ATGCCATGCCACCAACTTCAACAGGCGTTGCAACAGAATTTCTCCAGAAGGGTTAGCTCATCTCAGAGCGAGACCATTACCAGTGTGGATGTCTGCGAACGTCCTGCGTGCGTTGGTCAGCACTGGAGAGGCAAAGTAAGATGTCGCCTTCTTCCATTGGCAACTGTCCATTGGGAACCAAAACGGTCTTCCCGCGTTTCACCATCATGACGAGCGTGCCCTGAGGAACATCCATCTGCGAGAGCAAGTTACCGTTTTCAAGCATGGTCTCTGTGAGTGTCACCTCGCGCAACTTCGACCCCAGCTCTTCTGGTATCTCCACCCCAAACTCGTTGCCCGTTTTCTCTTCGGGCATGTCAAGGTTGAGTTTTTTGGCGAAGAGCGAGATGGTGGTACCTTGGATGGTCAGCGACAGCAGCGTGATGAAGAACACAATGTTGAACAAGATGTCAGCACCCTCCACGCCATTGATTAGCGGATAGGTGGCAAAGATAATAGGAACGGCGCCGCGCAAGCCCACCCAAGAGAGGAAAGCCTTGGCCTTGAAAGGTATGTTGCGATAGGGCAGCAGGCAGAAATATACGCTCAGCGGTCGCGCAACGAGCATCATGAAAACGGCAATGGCCAGAGCGAACAGGCTCACACCGATGAGTTCAGACGGATTGACCAGCAGACCGAGCGTGAGGAACAACACAATTTGCAGCAGCCAAGTAAGACCTTCCATAAAGGTGGTCATCTCGCGGCGATACGACAGGCGGCAGTTGCCCACCACAAGTCCTGCGATGTACACCGCCAGGTAGCCGTTGCCGTTCAGCAGGTCGGTCAGAGTGAAGGTGATGAACACCATGCTTAGCAGTAAAACAGGATAGAGAGATGGGTTCGGCAGGTTGATACGATTGGCCAGCCACACAGCCAGTCGGCCAGCACCGTAGCCCAATGCGCTGCCCAGCACGAATTGCTCGGCCACATCGAACAACAGGTCAGTGAAAGAAAGTTCGCCTCCCGACAGAGCCACATTCATCAATGCGATGGTGAGCATGTAGGCCATCGGGTCGTTGCTACCGCTCTCCAGCTCGAGCATTGGCCGCAGCTTGTGCTTCAGGCCAATGCGTTGTGTGCGCAACAGGCTGAAGACCGATGCCGAATCGGTGGATGACATGGTGGCCGCCAGCAGCATCGACACGATGAGCGACAGCCTGATATCCATCCCGGCCCACTGTGAGAGGGCAAAGATAAACCCGCCCGTGAGGACAGTGGTCATGATGACTCCCAGCGTAGAGAGTAGCACACCTGGGCCGATAATAGGCTTGATTTCCTTGAACTTGGTGTCCATTCCTCCTGAAAAGAGAATGACGCTCAAGGCTATCATACCAATCATCTGCGTGTCTTTCGGACTGTCGAATGTTAAGCCGAGTCCTTCTTTGCCAAAGCCCATACCGGTAAAAAGGAACAGCAGCAGGGTGGGGATGCCGAACCGATAGCCTGTCTTGCTGATGAGAATGCTGACCAGCACGAGGAACGAGCCAAATAGAAATATGTTTTCTGCCGTAAAGGTAATCATAGCGCGTTAAGCAAATTGTTTAAATGTTTGTCATCTTGTGAACGACTTCATCATGATGGATGCTTCCGTTCATCATCTGCAAACTTACACAAAATTATTAAATTCTATCTCTGTTTGAGCAAGAAAAGCATTTCTCTCCCATACGAATGTCATGAATAACTCATACCATAAAAACATGCCACCATGTGTTGTAAGCTGTTATTTTCTGTACATGACAGCCCGATTGTCATTTTTTTTTCGTATTTTTGCAAATAGTTATCATGAAATAACTAATTGTTCACGCTATTTTATTTACAACCAGAAATATATTTTATTTTAATATGATTCTTACACTCATTGTACTTCTTGTTACAGTCATCATGTTTGTCGTTGGTCGTCTGCGTGCCGATATTGTAGCCTTGTGCGCCCTTTCAGTATTGCTTTTGGCTGGTATTCTAACGCCTGAAGAGGCTCTCTCTGGCTTTTCTTCCAAGGTAGTCATCATGATGATTGGCTTGTTTGTGGTGGGCGGTGCCATTCTGCAAACAGGATTAGCCAAGGCAGCCAGCCAGCGCATCATACGCTTATCCAAGGGCAATGACATCAAACTTTTCTTGTTGGTGATTCTCACTACCTCCTTCATTGGTGCCTTTGTCAGCAATACAGGCACCGTGGCACTGATGATGCCCATTGTGGTGAGCATGGCGGCACAGTCGAACACAAGTCCTGGCAAGCTGCTTATGCCACTGGCCTTTGCCAGTAGTCTGGGCGGTATGCTCACACTTATTGGTACGCCGCCCAACCTTGTTATTCAGGAAGCACTCACCGACGCAGGTTTTGAACCATTGTCGTTCTTCTCATTCTTCCCCGTAGGCCTCGTATGTATTACCTTAGGTATCATAGTGCTGTTGCCGCTGAGCCGTATATTCCTTGGCAAGGACAAGAAAGAAGGAAGGCGCAGGAAGTCCAAGAGCAAGAGCATGGACGAACTGGTGTCCGAATATCAGTTGCAAAGCTATACGGAGGCCTACCGCATTGGCAGCCACTCGCCACTTGTGGGAAAGACGGTAGCCCAGCTCGACCTGCGCAACAAGCATGGCCTGTCGATTATTGAAATCAGGAAAGAACCAACCAATACCGACCGCATCATGCGGCAGGTTAAGCAGAATGTACCCAAGCCATCTACCGTGCTGCGCGTTGGTCATCTACTGTACCTTGCGGGCGATACCGACAAGATGAAAGCTTTTGCTGCGGAAAATGGGTTGGCTAAGCTCGATGACAGTTCGGTTGACTTCTATGACATTGGTATGGCTGAGCTGGTGTTGATGCCCAATTCGCGCATCAATGGCATACGTCTCAAGGATTCGGGCATTGGCGAACAATACAATATCAATGTAGTGGGAATCCGCCGCCATGGCGATTATATGCTGAAGAACCTTGCCGACCAAAGGCTGTTGGCTGGTGACGTACTGCTGGTGCAAGGCTTGTGGAGCAACATCGACAAGTTGGACATGGCTGAAAGCGACTGGGTAGTGCTGGGCAGACCTATCGAACAAGCCAGTAAGGTAACGCTCAACTACAAGGCACCCGTTGCTGCGCTCATCATGCTGCTGATGGTATGTATGATGGTGTTCGACTTTATTCCCGTAGAGCCCGTTACTGCTGTCATCGTGGCGGGATTGCTCATGGTGCTCACAGGTTGTTTCCGAAATGTTGAGGCGGCCTACAAAACCATCAAGTGGGAGAGCATCGTACTCATCGCTGCCATGATGCCCATGTCCATTGCTTTGGAGAAGACGGGTGTTTCGGCTCTTATATCCAGCTCGCTGGTCAATGCCTTGGGTAACATGGGTCCCATGGTGCTGCTGGCAGGGGTTTATTACACTACCACACTCTTAACCATGTTCATCAGCAACACCGCTACGGCCGTGCTCATGGCACCCATCGCCATGTCGGCGGCCTCACAGGTAGGAGTAAGCCCTTACGCATTCCTTTTTGCCGTGACGTTGGGTGCCAGCATGTGTTTCGCATCGCCTTTCTCCACGCCACCCAATGCGCTGGTGATGAAGGCTGGGCAATACCAGTTCATGGACTATATCAAGGTAGGCTTGCCCCTTCAGCTGCTTATCGGTCTGGTGATGACGTTTGTGCTGCCCTTGCTGTTCCCGTTCTAAAGACTCTGCATGCTTTTCATGAGGCATGTTTAACCCTCATAACGCCCAATTTTATTGTTTTGACAACAGCATGGGCAAATGGGTTTGAAAGGTTGTGTGTGGAAACCACGATGCTCAACAATGATGAATTTTCTTGACAACGAATCTCTTCATATTTGACGTATTTCCCAACAACCTTTTCAGTCGTTGCAAATACGGCCAGCATGCGAAGGTTTTGTAAGTGGTTTTGATACAATTGGTTACAGATATGATTGTTTCTATGCCACTTTTTTTCATGCATTTTTAAGCCAATAGCAATGCTTTAAGGGTGCAATTCGCATGCTTTTGCCCTGTTACCCCATATCAGTTGGCCACCAAAAGAGTGTATCTGTGGGTATGAAAGCATTACTTTATGGGCAAAAATAGAATTTTCTGATCCACCAATCATTCGATTTGCATCCTGCGTGCCTATCATTTTTTTCTAGATGATCAACATTGATGAGCTGTTTTAGGCCCGTTTTTCGGGTAAAATTTTCAACATTTACTGCGTTCTGATGTGATTCATAATATTTTGCTTTGATGAATTATGATGTTGTATTCAAAATGACCATTGATTGTTGTGAGCTTGACTGACAACGAAAAAAATGCAGCATGTGGCTATTGATTTTGCTGACAACCTGGTCGTGCGTCCCTATATTATTCTCTTGGCTGATTCACAAGAGGCTATGTTTGTTACCGCATAAGCATTGGATCTTGTAGTGAGAACGACTTTTCTTGTAATTTTATATGGATAAATAAGATTGTTTTGTAAATTTGCAAACAATCAAATTCAAATTATTTCTTGATGCTGAAATTGTTTACTCTGCGACATATCCTCTTGTCAACGCTCATGTTAGTAACTGTAACCTTGTGGGCCCAGGGTCCCAACCACACGGGAACCTATTACGAACGTACCAACGGAAAAACGGGTGCCGCGTTGAAGACAGCCTTTTTTCACGTCATTTCTGGTACCATTCACGGGTCTTATAATGGGCTTTGGGCGATTTACCATACGTCCGATCGGCGAGCTGACGGCAAACTTTACGACATCTATTCCAACACCACCAATTATGTCATTGGCAGTAGTGCGCAAGGACATCCCTCTTCAGGTGAAGGCGATGGCTACAATCGGGAGCACACGGTGCCTAAGAGTTGGTTCTTTAAAGCCGAGCCGATGGTGTATGATGCTCATCACATCCTTCCCTCGGATGGTTATGTGAACAATCGAAGAAGTAATTTTCCTTATGGCGAAACTAAGGGTGAGAAGTATCAGTCGAACAACGGATTCAGCAAACTTGGAAGATGTACGTTGCCAGGTTACGGTGGAACTGTGTTTGAACCCAACGATGAATACAAGGGCGATTTGGCTCGAATCTATTTCTACATGATTACTTGTTATGAGAGTAGTGTATCAAAATGGTCGAGCGGAAGTGGAGGTACCAACATCTTTTCGGGAAATGCCTACAAGCCGTTGGTCAAATGGCAGATGGACATGCTGCTGCGTTGGGCGAAGAAAGATCCTGTGAGTGACAAGGAGATTAAGCGCAATGAGGCAGTGGCAAAGGCTCAAGGCAACAGAAATCCGTTTGTTGACTATCCAGGTTTGGAGGATTATTTCTGGGGCGATTCTGTGAATGTAGCCTTTAGTTATGATCATTACCGCAGCGGAGGCAGCGTCGTGGTGCCTGATCCTAATCCAGACCCAACGCCCCAACCGGGCGTGGATGGCGTGGTTTTCAATGAGTCGTTTGCATCGGGCAAGGGGATGTTCACTGTCGACAACAAGCAATTGTCGAATGGCATGACTTACGTTTGGTCTAAATACGCGAACGACAAAGTGCAGTGTATGAAGGCCTCTGCCTATGTCAAAGGCACAAACAAGGCTGCTGAAAGCTGGTTGGTATCGCCTGTCATCGATCTGACTGCGTATGATAAAGCGCAAATGAGCTTTGAACAGGCCTGCAACTATTTAAAGAGTTACAAAAATAGGGGAGGAGAATTCTTGTCTGTGAAGGTTCGAGAGATAGGACAATCAGCTTGGACGAACTTGAATGTTGAGATTCCCGGACTTGAAAATTGGACGTTCGCACAGACCAATCCCATCAATTTGAGTGCCTATGCTGGCAAGAAAATACAAGTGGCTTTCGCCTATAAGAGTACCACTTCGTGTGCGCCGACATGGGAAATCAGGAACTTAAAGATGACAGGAAGTGTGCCTACGGGCATCTCCCGAGTAATTACCGATTGGCAAAAACTGGACCCAGCGGCACCGATGTATGATTTGTTTGGGCACCGGGTGCGCAAGAATTACAGAGGAGTGGTGATTCAACATGGCAGAAAACATCTCAAGAAATAACGGAATTTAGTTGGGACAAATGGCGTGATACTGCTGAAAAAAATGTATCTTAGCAGAAAAATTGGAGGCTGACATGAGAAATGAGTTCCTTTTATGTAGCGTGTTTGCTCTTCTGGTGGGATGCTCATCAAGCCGTTTGACGCCACAGCAAAAGGCTGTGAAGTCGGCTTGGACGGCGCAAAAGGTTCACGAAGCCATTGAAAATAAAAAGATGGCGGTGGATATCAATTACGTCATTCCTTTCCGTGGGGGTATGAAACATCTGGACTACGGGTATGACATCCGCCTCTCTGGCGACACGCTCTATTCTTATCTTCCATACTATGGACGTGCCTACAACATTCCATACGGGGGCGGAAAGGGCTTGGTGTTCGACGCTCCTATTCAGGATTATGCTGTCAGTAAGCCTAAAAAAGGGTTGACAAAAATGGATATCTATGTAGAAAACGATGAAGATCGATATGCGTATCTGATGGAAATTTTTGATAACGGACAGGTTAACCTGCTGGTAAGGGCGCAAAAACGTGAACAAATTTTGTTCAGAGGAAAACTTGTTATCAAGGATAAAAATGAACAATAGTAGATGCATCGCCCTTCTTATAGCCTGTGTTGGATGCGCATGTGGTTGTGGAATGGTGCCAGATACCTTGTCCCATGATTTGATATGTCTTTAAGCAATCGTGCCAATCCATAGCTGTTTGATTCATGACCAACCCACATTTACATCCTTATCGGCACCATCATCATCGCCATCACCACAACCGTTCACGGTGGAGGAAAAGGCTGAAGGTCATGGCTATTGTGGTGTCTGTTCTGTTTTTTGTGTTCTGTTCGGTGGTTATCTTTTTCCCAGAGCAGTACAGAAGTTTTCTTTCAGGTCTGCAAACTTCGGTTTGGCAAAGCGGATTGCTGCCTCATCCACGGAGCAAATATCATTATGACGGTATCGATGTTTCGCATCATCAAGGACTAATTGATTGGCCTTTGGTGGCCAGCGACACATGCATTCAGTTTGTATACATCAAAGCTACCGAGGGAAGTACGCACGTCGATACACTTTATCAGTACAATATACGAGAGGCTAAGCGTGCGGGATTGTTGGTTGGATCGTATCATTTTTTGACCTCTTCCAGTTCTATGCGTTCACAATTCAACAATTTTATGACCCAGGTTGACAGTACATCTCAGCATCTTTTGCCGATGGTTGATGTGGAATGGTCGGGGGTAAAAGGGTGGAATAAGCGTCAATTGCAGGACAGTTTGGCCGTTTTTCTATGGTTGGTGAAGCAACATTACGGTTCGTATCCGCTACTTTATGCCGATAGTCGCTTCTATAACGCACATCTTTCGCCCCGTTTTGACAAGCTACCCCTATTCATTGCCCGTTATAGTGATGAGGCTCCCGTGGTGAAGGGCGCTCATCGGCACTATATATGGCAACGCGATCAGCATGGATGGGTGAGTGGTATCAATCGTGAAGTGGATTTGAATGCGTTTGCATCCGGCACGACAATCACTGATATCCTGCTGCCATTAAAATCGAATGAATAATAACTTCTGGCAAGAAAAAGTTGTTCTAAGAGATTCAAATCAGTCTGCCGAAGCCATTCATTGTGGTTTATGCTCGAAAGGAAAGGTTGTATTTATCTTGATAATGATACGAGCGGGAAGGATTTATTGCAGCTCCAATTCCACCGGACAGTGGTCGCTTCCTAAAATCTCTGTATGTATTTTGGCGTCAACGAGGCGTTCTTTGAGCCGTTCTGAAATGAGAAAATAGTCGATACGCCAGCCGGCATTCTTTTCTCTTGCACGAAATCTGTACGACCACCACGAGTAGGTTACTTGCTCAGGATAGAGATGGCGAAAGGTATCTACAAAGCCATTGTTAAGCAAAATGGTCATCTTTTCACGCTCTTCGTCCGTAAATCCGGCATTGCGGCGATTGGTCTTTGGATTTTTCAGGTCGATTTCTTCATGAGCAACGTTCAGGTCTCCGCAGATAATCACTGGTTTGATTGCATCCAACTGCATAACGTAAGCTCGGAAATCGTCTTCCCATTGCATGCGATAGTCAAGTCTGCGAAGCTCATCTTGCGAGTTGGGAACATAGACGGTGATGAGGAAAAAGTCCTCCATCTCCATGGTTATCACCCGTCCTTCGTGGTCGTGTTCGTCTATTCCCAAGCCATACGTCACGTTCAGTGGTTCGTGTTTGGTGTAGATGGCGGTACCCGAATAGCCTTTCTTGTCGGCATAGTTCCAGTACGATTGATAGCCTTCAAACTGTAAGTCCAATTGGCCTGCCTGCATTTTGGTTTCTTGCAAACAAAAAAAGTCAGCGTCCAAATGATGGAATGATGCTTCAAAATCCTTCTTCACACAGGCCCTCAGCCCGTTAACGTTCCATGAGATAAACTTCATATACTTAGCTTGATCGTGAATAATTGCGTTTGGCATTCCTCAAGTTGCCATCTTATGTAAACCTTGAGAAGGCCGAATTGTCGTCCAATTGCTTGTTGATGATGAGGAAATAGCGCAATAAAGGAGGACGGATGCCAAACACTATAGGTGATAATGTAATTATATTCTCTTTGATTCCCCACGCAGAAGATTCATGAACTCCTCACGGGTTTTGGCTTGATTGAAGGCACCACTGAACGCACTGGTGGTGGTGATGGAGTTTTGTTTCTCCACTCCGCGCATCTGCATGCACATGTGTTTGGCCTCAATCACTACCATCACTCCCAGGGGTTTGAGTGCACTTTGGATGCAATCTCCGATTTGTTGCGTCAAACGTTCTTGCACTTGCAGACGGTGACTGTATATGTCTACCACGCGAGCTATTTTGCTTAACCCGGTGATGTACCCGTTGGGGATGTAGGCTACGTGCACTTTTCCGTAAAAAGGCAGCATGTGGTGTTCGCACATGGAGAAGAAATCAATGTCCTTGACGATGACCATTTGATTGTATTTCTCATCAAACAGCGCATCGAGAAGCACTTGTTTGGCGTCTTGTGCGTAACCTCTTGTCAGCACTTGCATGGCTTTTGCCACGCGCATGGGTGTCTTCTGCAGGCCATCGCGCTGTGGGTCTTCGCCGAGTATAGATAATATTTTTTCGTAATGTGAGGCCAGTTCGTCCAGGCCTTCACGAAATTCAGTCTCTGAATTCATGTGTTTCTTCGTTCCTATTGTTTAATATTGTACAGTGATTTTGCCGCGTACAATGCTGGCTTGTTTATACCCAAGACCTTTCACTTGCTTGAGTATATGAGCCGCTTCTTCATAACTTCGATAGTTACCTACGCGGCAGATCCATCTTGGAGAATAGAAATGGACGTAAACCGGCTCATTTGGAAAGGTCTGTTTGATGATGTCTCTGGCAGCTTCTGCTCGTTGTCTGTCGGCTCGCGAGTTGCCTCCAGCATAGACTTGTACACGGTATCCGTTGATCTTATACCCCTTTCGCATCACCTTTTTGCGCAAGTCAATGGTGGGAATCTCCATCTCATTTGTCGAAGTATCTTCGTTTTGCAGTCGTTTATCTTCATGTCTGGCCGTGGAATCATGTTTCATTTCAGCTCCCTCTTTAGGTTTCTGACCATTCTTCTCTCCCGGTTTTGATGTTACTGCAGGTATGTTTTGATCCTTTGTTGATGCGACATTTTTTACGTCTTGCGCTTTGTTATCAGTCCTGCCAGTCTGTGTTGTAGCGGTTTTCGCTTTTCCGTTAACCAATTCGTCGATATCCTTACTCTGGCTAACTTTGACAGATGCTTTTCCTGGTTCCTTCTTCTGAAGATGATCAAGGAAAGTCTGTGCATCAGCAAATGTTACTGAACAAATGATGATGATGAATAAAGTGACGAATTTCTTCATTTTTCTTTGGTGTTAATTCAGGAATATCGAGTGAGACAAAGGTTCTCTATTGGATGGGCTTTGCCTCACTCAACATGAGCGGTATCTTATTTCTTCCAAGCGTCAATGATGCCCTTGAAGTCGGCACATTTAAGTGATGCGCCACCAATCAGACCGCCATCGATGTTTTCTTTGGCGAACAATTCTGGCGCATTGCTGGCTTTGCAGCTGCCTCCATACAAGATAGTGGTGTTCTGAGCCACCTCGTTACCATACTTCTCAGCGACGATTGAACGAATATAGGCATGAATCCCTTCAGCTTGATCAGCTGTTGCAGTCTTTCCAGTACCAATAGCCCAGATGGGTTCGTAGGCGATAATGATGTTCTTGAACTCCTCTTCAGAAAGGTTAAATACAGAACCTTCGAGTTCTGCCTTCACCACTTCGTTCTGCTTGTTGGCCTCGCGTTCCTCTAAAGTTTCGCCAATGCAGAAGATAACCTTCAGGCCATTCTTCAATGCCAACTGCACTTTCTCCTTCAAAATTTCTGGAGTTTCCTTGTAATATTGACGTCTTTCAGAGTGTCCAAGAATGACATATTGTGCTCCGGTGCTCTTTACCATCTCTGCAGAAACCTCACCTGTGTAGGCTCCTTTTTCCTTATCGGCACAGTTCTCTGCACCAAGACCTACCAAGTTTTTATCCAATACGTCTGCAACACATGCCAAGTGAATGAACGGTGTGCAGATGATAACGCCGCAGTTGGGCTTTTCAGCTACTAATGCTTCATTGATTTCTTTTGCCAAAGCAACACCTTCTTGCAGGTTCAGATTCATCTTCCAGTTGCCTGCTACGATTTTCTTTCTCATTTTACTATTCTTTTTTTAGAGTTGATTTATTTTCTTTTTCTTTCTTTTGATAACGTTCTTCTTTCTTTTTCTTGAACTTCAACCACTGGCTCCAGGCCCAAAGACGATCGGCAATGGTCAGCAACATCAATGGCAGGATGAACCACAAGAAGATTTCTGTTATCCTGGTTGGCACGCTGTTGACAGGCATTTGCCCAATCATCTCTTCGTTCAGCGGCCGTTGCATGTCCGCTTCTTTCGGCAAGTCGTTGTGGCTCCATTTCCTAATGATGGTTCCTTTTTTCAGTAAAAGCAACCCAGGGTTGCTCCTGATGATGGTCTTCAGCGTGGTTTCATCAGTCATGCAGAACGGATATTCGGCACCCGTTAGATCCTGCCAACGCTTGATGTGCGGCTCGGTACTTGATGTGAGGCAATAAAATGGATAATTGTACGTCTGTGCATACTCGTAAATCCGGTCAATATCGCCAAAGTTTGAATCGTCCGCATATTCCAGATGAGGCGAGATAAGCAAGAAGGTGTAACTCGTATCGTTCAACACCTCCTGGGTGAGGTCATCTCCCTGTTGGGTTTGTATGCTGAAGTCGTGTATGGGAGGCACGTACCCTTGCGCCGTCTGAATGGTCTTGCTGTCCACGAATGTCCAAGTAGAATCAGGGTAATTCTCCAATGTAAACTCCTTGGTTACGCCATTTTTTTTCAGCAAGAACGTCGTTTCAAACTTAGGTAGCTCCGCTCCTTCTGGAATCACCATGCCCTGTTGGATGTTGGCTCCCACATGATAAGGCCTGAAATCGAACAGTGGCAGTTTGTAAAGACAATACAGACTGGACACGATGATAAAGAAGATGGTATAGTTGAACACTATCCATTGGTTGGGTCTTGATATGAAACGCCACATGCGTGTCGGCCAAATGGCCAAGACGATGGCGCAACCCAGCAGCACAATGTTCTTCAACAATGTCTCCGTATTGCTTAGTTTGATAGCGTCACCAAAGCACCCACAGTCGCTGATGGGATTGGCGATGGCCAACCACAGCGTCACAACTGTCATGATTGCCATGAAGCCTAGCGTGATTTTTGACACCACTCGCCGCCTGATGGCCAGCAGGATGAACACGCCTAAGCAGAATTCCAAAGCCGACAGAGCCACCGAAGCCCCCAACGTCATCCAGTCGGGAACCATGCCTTGCCATGCCAATGCTTCCAGATAGTCTTCTATCTTGTATTGTGTCCCTAATGGGTCAATAGCCTTGACATATCCTGATAGGATGAATGTCACCCCCAGGAGCAGGCGGCAAACATTGGTTAATATCGTCTTGAGTCTATTCACTGAGCCTGATAACACCGAAGACAGCGTAGTTGATGATGTCCATCAAATTGGAGTCGATGCCCTCAGAAACGAGTGCCTGTCCATGGATGTCTTCCAGTTCTTTGATTCGTTGTATCTTTGTCAAGATGAAGTCTGTGTAGCTGCTCACGCGCATCGAGCGCCACGCCTCATCGTAGTCGTGGTTTTTTTTCACCATCAGTGTGAGCGCTTCGCTCGCATGTCGGTCGTACAGTGCCATGGCCTGCTCGGTGTTGATGTCTATTTCGTCAACGAACCCCTTCTCCAGTTGAATCAGTCCCACGATGCCATAGTTAATCAAGGCCATGAATTCCGGGCGGATGCCTTCGTCTATCATGGCTTGTTTCTTGATTTCCAACGAGCGTATGCGCTTGGCTTTGATGAACAGCTGGTCTGTCAATGACGACGGACGCAGAATGCGCCACGACGCACTGTAATCGTGAAGTTTCTTCTCAAAGAGCGTGCGACATTCGGTCAGCACCTTCTTGAACTGCTCTTCTGTCTTCGTATTGTTCATATTTATTGTTTGCAAAATTAGTCAATTCTCATGAAATATCCAAAGGAAGTGGATGTCGATTTTTTGCTAACACACATGTGCTGTATGGGTTGACAGGCTCCAAACGAAAAAAATGAAGAATCGCTTTGCGGGGTTATCTCTCGCCAGTCGTTCTTCATTCTCTGTCCTTTGCGCAACCATCCAGGTTGCATGACGTGTCGGAAACCTGTGCTACAGACCCTGTTTCTGCCGCATCCTAATCATTCGCACCACGCCGCACATGGCCTCATAGCGTGCCTTCAGCGAGTCGCGTTCCATCCTCATCATGTTAGCTTTGTACAGATTCGATTCCATGGGGATGCTTCTCAAGACGGTTTGTAGTGCCGAGTCGGTCTGGGCAATGTCAGCCTGCGCCTGCTTCAAGGAGGCGTCTTGCCAAATGCGTAGGGCTTCCTTGCGGCTCTCTATGGCTTTGGGAAACTGCATGCGCAGCGCCATGATGGAGTCGAGTGCTTCGTTATAGCAACCGTCCTTATATAAGGTCTTAATCTGGGAGAGCAATCTTGCTGCTTTTTCGTCTTCAGATGGTGTGCACGAACAGATGAGAAGCGTGCACAGAATCAACCACATATATTTCTTCATGTCGCAAAAATACGATTTTTCTCTTTTATAGCACCCAAAACATGGCTAATTTTTAGTAACTTTGCAGCCACTTAAGAAGTTTTATAGTTTCAACATGCGTAATCTCTCCAATGCCGACTTGGCTCATCTCCTTGATCAACCTATCTTTCATCACCTATCCGCTGTGGCCGATGCCTTGCAGCTGGAATGCTATGTAGTGGGTGGCTATGTTCGCGACCTTTTTCTCGAACGACCGTCCAACGACATCGACGTGGTGGTGGTGGGCAGCGGCATTAAAGTGGCTGAGGCCTTGAAGCAGCGACTGGGCAAGCAAGCACATCTGTCGGTATTTCGCAATTTTGGAACGGCTCAGGTGAAGTATCGGGGAATGGAAGTGGAGTTCGTTGGTGCGCGAAAAGAAAGCTACAGCCACGATTCACGCAAGCCCGTGGTGGAGGATGGCACCTTGGAGGACGACCAAAACCGACGTGATTTCACCATCAACGCCATGGCTGTCTGCCTCAACGAGGCGCGCTTTGGTGAGTTGGTCGATCCCTTTGACGGTCTTTTAGACCTGGAAGACGGCATTATTCGCACGCCGCTCGACCCCGACATCACTTTCTCTGACGATCCATTGCGCATGATGCGCTGCGTGCGTTTCGCCACACAATTGAAGTTTTTCATCGAGGACGAAACCTTTGAGGCATTGCAGCGCAACAGAGAACGCATCAAGATTGTGAGTGGCGAACGTATCGCCGACGAGCTGAACAAAATCATGATGACCAACCAACCCAGTCGGGGATTCGTAGAACTGCATCGCTGTGGACTGCTCGAACTCATCTTGCCTGAGTTCACCCTCATGGACATCGTGGAAACAAGGAACGGCAGAGCGCATAAAAACAATTTCTATCATACCCTGGAGGTGGTTGATAACATTTGCCAACATACCGACAACTTGTGGCTTCGGTGGGCGGCTTTGTTCCATGACATCGGAAAACCACGCAGCAAAAGGTGGGACGTACAGGCCGGATGGACGTTCCATAACCATAATTACATTGGCTCCAAGATGATTCCAGGCATCTTCAGACGGCTTAAATTCCCCATGGACAGCAAGATGAAGTATGTGCAAAAGATGGTTGATATGCACATGCGTCCCATCGCCATCGCCGATGAAGAGGTGACCGACAGTGCCGTTCGTCGCTTGATGAACGATGCCGGTGACGACATCGACGGCCTCATGACGCTGTGCGAAGCCGACATTACCAGTAAAAACGCACAGCGCAAACAGCGGTTCTTGGACAACTTTCGCATGGTACGCGAGAAGCTGGATGACCTGAAAGAACGCGACTACAAGCGTCTGTTGCAGCCTTGCATCGACGGAAACGAAATCATGGAGATGTTCCACTTGCAGCCATCGCGCGAGGTGGGAACGCTGAAGCAGGCCTTGAAAGATGCGGTGCTTGATAACAAGGTGCCCAACGAACGCGAACCATTGATGGCTCTTTTGATTGAAAAAGCCAAAAAAATGGGGTTGGACATCCCTCAAAAATAGGAGTGAAGAAACTGCGGTTTTGTCAATATTTTTGGTCATTTCAAAACTTGCATTTTAGAAAAAATCCAGCCAATTTTAGCAACAAAAATCACTTTCTGATGCCCTTGTTTGGCCAAAAGCATTGACCTTGGTCTTCTATAGCATGCTTTTTGCACCTGAAAAGCATGTCCGTTGCTGGTAAAAAGCAATGCTCTTGCCGTGCAATATGATTGCTTTTGAGATGACGTTCATAGGGAATTAAGCAGGAAGTTGCTGTGGGTGAAGCATATACAAAATTCGCGTATTTTCGACCACCGAGGCACTTGCTTGCAAATACGCGAGTATTTGAGCCGGTTTGCAAGATTTTTCAACATCCCAGGCAACCCGTTTTTGACATCTTGGTTGGGGTAAGATGGCGTCGATGCCGAGGCACATTTTCATCTTTCTCCTATCCGCTTGATGTGCGTGTTTTTGAATTTTGGATCCAATGAAGAATGTTTGCATCCGCTTGATGTAAATCCTCTATTTTCGTTATTTGCAGATAATATATGTTAAATGTAAGTGGTATTGATGCCAAAGTGAGAAAAAATCATGTAAATTTGCATGACAAAAACTTATGGCTTACAATAGTTTTCGATTAGGTTCTAATCGTATGTTTTTTTGAGAAAGAATGAAAAATAATAGATTATATAAAGGTATGAGACAAAAAAGTATGTTTTTGTTTGCAGCCATGGCTGCACTCTTGGTTTCATGTGGCGGTAGACCCAACATGAAATTCGGTGACAACGAATACCCTGTCACGCAAATCAAGTCGACGGGTTCTACAACCCAGACCACTTATCCGGCCGTGATCAAGGGTATTCAAGATGTTGAGATTCGGCCGAAGGTATCGGGATTCATTACAAAACTGAACGTGAAAGAGGGCCAAACCGTAGGCAAGGGGCAGGTGTTGTTCGTGATAGACAACAGTACTTATCAGGCATCGGTTCGCCAAGCGCAGGCTGCCGTGAACTCAGCCAAGTCGCAACTCAACACCGCTAAGTTGACCTACGAGAACAGCGAGCAGTTGTTCAAGAGCAATGTCATTGGCCAATACGAATTACAATCAGCTCAAAACACTTACGCAACGGCCCAGGCAGCGGTGGCTCAGGCACAAGCTGCGCTGGCTTCGGCGAAGGAGATGCTGAGCTTTTGTTATGTGAAGAGTCCGGCGGCAGGTGTTGTTGGCAGCCTTCCCTTCAAGGTGGGAGCCTTGGTCAGCGCTTCAAGTCCCACGCCGTTGACCACCGTTTCCAACAACAGCACCATGGAGGTTTACTTCTCCATGACAGAAAAAGATGTGTTGGAAATGACCAAGACATCGGGCAACATGTCGGCTGTCATTGCGTCGATGCCAGCGGTAAAATTGCAGATGGCCGATGGCACCATCTACAACCAGCCTGGTAAGGTGGTGAAGATGAGTGGTGTGATAGACCAAACTACGGGTACCTTGACGCTGATTGCACATTTCAATAATCCAGATCGGTTGTTGAAGAGTGGCGGATCGGGCTCTATCGTCGTACCACGGATAAGCAACCACGCCATCGTTATTCCACAGTCGTATGCAACTGAGGTGCAGGATAAGATTTTTGTGTATACGGTTGGCAAGGACAACAAAGCCAAGTACACGGAAATTAAGGTGGCTCCGCAAAACGATGGACAAAACTATATCGTGACAGAGGGACTGAAAGTGGGCGACCGCATCGTTACCAATGGCATCACAAAGTTGAGCGATGGCATGGAAATCAAGCCCATCACGCAGGCACAGTATGCCAAGAAGATAGCTGATGCAGAGAAGCTTGGCGAGATTCAGGGTGACTACGGAAAGATGAAAGAGGCTTTTAAATAAAGGCACTTTTGATGGGTTGGGGTGAGAACCGGCCTGTCATGAGTGCTGAAAAGTAAGCGAGAAAACAACAACGAATTATGACATTTACAAAATTTATCAAGCGACCGGTATTGTCAACGGTGATCTCCGTGGTCATCGTGATCTTGGGATTCATCGGACTGTCCACGCTTCCCATCGAGCAATATCCGGATATAGCACCACCAACCATTTCGGTATGGACCAGTTACATCGGCGCAGATGCTGAGACGGTGAAGAACTCTGTGCTCGCTCCCCTTGAGGAAAGCATCAACGGAGTGGAGAACATGGAGTACATGACCTCGCGGGCTACCAACGCTGGTGGGGCGCAAATTACCATTTATTTTCGTCAGGGAACAAATCCAGACATGTGTGCTGTCAACGTGCAGAACCGCGTTTCGCAGGCTCAAGCCTTGCTGCCGGCAGAGGTGAACCGCGTGGGTGTGACCGTATCCAAGCGTCAAACCTCGCAGGTGTTGATGTACACGCTGACGTCAGAGGGTGGCAAATACGATGATAGGTTTTTAACCAACTACAACAACATCAACATCATTCCAGCCATCAAGCGTGTTCAAGGCGTGGGTGACGTGCAGAGCCCGGGTATGAAGACCTACTCCATGCGTATCTGGTTGAAGCCTGATGTGATGAAACAGTATGGCTTGATGCCATCTGACATCGCTGGCGCGTTGGCCGAACAAAACGTAGAGGCTGCTCCTGGTTCGTTCGGTGAACAGAGCAACATGGCCTACGAGTATGTGATGCGCTATAAAGGTCGTCTGAAAACGGCCGACGAATTTGGCAACATTATCTTGCACAGTACGCAGACCGGGCAGACCCTGAAGTTGAAAGATGTGGCAAAGATAGAACTTGGGGGATTGACTTATGCCGTGAGCATGCGCAACAACAACCAACCATCGTCCATGGGTATGGTTCAACAAATTGCGGGTTCGAACGCCAACGACATTGCTAAAGCGGTGAAAGCTGAATTGGAAAATCAGGCAAAGAACTTCCCGCCGGGCATGGAATACAAGATTAACTATGATGTGACCGAATTCCTTTACGCCTCTATCGCAGAGGTTCTCAAGACATTGGTCATTACCCTGCTGCTGGTATTCTTGGTGGTTTACATCTTTTTACAGGACTTCCGTTCTACCTTAATTCCGATGATTGCCGTTCCGGTGTCGCTGATTGGAACGTTCTTCTTCTTGCAAATTTTCGGATTCTCCATCAACTTGCTGACGCTGTCGGCCCTATTGCTGGCGATAGCCATCGTGGTTGACGATGCCATCGTGGTGGTTGAGGCCGTGCATGCCAAGTTGGATTTGGGGTATAAAAGTGCTTTGACGGCCAGCATTGATGCGATGAACGAGATTGCGGGCGCCATTATTTCCATCACGTTGGTGATGGCTGCGGTATTCGTTCCGGTGTCGTTCATCGGTGGAACATCAGGAACGTTCTACCGAGAGTTTGGTGTGACCATGGCGGTGTCAATCATCATATCGGCCCTGAACGCCTTAACGCTCTCGCCGGCATTGTGTGCCATCTTCCTGAAACCAAAGAATGAGGATGGAACCGAGCGCAAGATGAGTAGGATAGACCGTTTTCATGCGTCGTTTAACACCAGTTATGAGAAGGTTTTGGGCAAATACAAAAATCGATTGCAAAAGCTGGTTAGGAAGCCTGTTCTCACGGGCATCTTCATCGTGGTGGGTGCAATAGCCTTGCTCTTGACCATGAAAACAACCAAAACAGGATTGGTTCCGGATGAAGATACGGGTACGCTGTTCTGTACGGTTTCTATGCCTCCGGCAACAAGTGCGGTGCGCACGCAGCAGGTGATAGACCAGGTTGATGCCATGTTGGCCAGCAATCCGGCCATTCAGAGCCGCGAACAGCTGCAAGGATACAACTTCATTGCCGGGCAAGGGTCTGACCAAGCAACCTTTATTATCAAGTTGAAGCCTTTCAGTGAGCGTAACATGGGGCAAAGTGCCATGGCGGTTTTAGGCATGATATACAAGCAGACAGCTCAGATAAAGGATGCTCAAATCTTGGCATTCGCACCTCCTATGATTCCTGGTTTTGCCTTAAGTAACGGTGTTTCCTTAGTGTTGCAGGACAAAACTGGTGGCGATTTGAATAAATTCTTCCAAGTAACCAAGGCTTATTTGGCCGAATTGAACAAGCGTCCAGAGATACAAATGGCCATGACCTCGTACAATCCAAACTATCCTCAGTATCTGATTGATGTGGATGTGGCTAAATGTAAGCAGGCAGGCATATCTCCTGCCACCGTTTTGAGTACGCTTCAGGGATATTACGGCGGCATGTACGCCTCTAACTTCAATGCATACGGCAAGCTGTATCGTGTCATGATTCAGGGTGATGTGTCCAGTCGTGAGCGTCCGGAAGGTCTGAATGATATCTATGTTCGTACACCTGGCGGCATGGCACCCGTGCAAAGTTTCATTTCGATGAAACGTGTTTTCGGCCCATCAAACATCAATCGGTTCAACATGTTTACGAGCATCAACGTACAGGTAACGCTGAATAGCGGTTATTCCACAGGTGAAGCCATTCAGGCCATCAAGGAAGTTGCTGCGACAGACTTACCTCAAGGTTACGGATACGACTTCTCTGGCTTGTCAAGGTCAGAGAGTGAGTCGAGCAACGTCACTGGCATAATATTTGTATTGTGCTTCTTATTCGTGTATTTGATATTGGCAGCGCAATACGAAAGTTACCTGTTGCCCTTCGCAGTTATCCTCTCTATACCGTTTGGATTGGCGGGTGCTTTCCTCTTTACACAGTTGTTTGGTCACAACAATGACATCTACATGCAGATTTCTCTGATTATGTTGATTGGTTTGTTGGCCAAGAATGCCATTTTGATTGTGCAGTTTGCACTTGAAAGACGACGCACCGGTATGGCTATCACATGGTCTGCTATTCTCGGATCGGGTGCTCGTTTGCGACCCATCTTGATGACTTCGTTGGCTATGGTCATCGGTTTGTTACCCATGATGTTTGCCATGGGCGTGGGAAAGAATGGTAATCAAACGCTGGGTGCGGCCGCTGTAGGAGGTATGTTGATTGGTACGCTCTGTCAGTTGTTTGTCGTTCCTGGTTTGTTTGTCATCTTCCAGGCATTGCAGGAGAGATTCACACCGATTAAGTTTGATGATGAAGAGAATTCTGAAGCAGAGGCTGAACTGCAGCAATACGCGCGTCGCCCGGTAGGAATCACAGTAGATGAGAATAATAAAGAATAGTGATGAAAATACAAAATATAATGATTATGGGACTTGCAGCATTGGCGTTGACCAGCTGCAAGAGCCTCTATGGAACGTACCAACGCCCCAATGTGAACACCAAGGGCATCGTTCGTGATTCGCTTTCGATGACAGATACGTTGGTTGTGACGGACACAACGAGCTTTGGTAACATGCCTTGGCGCAGTGTGTTTACTGACCCACAATTGCAAACGCACATAGAAAGGGCGTTGACCAACAATGTTGATCTTCTGAATGCTGCGCTGAACGTGAAGATGGCTGAAGCACAATTGAAGGCTGCCAGGTTGTCTTTTCTGCCTTCTTTCACCTTTGCTCCCCAGGGAACCATCGCTTCTTGGGATGGTGGAAAGGCCATTTCAACTTATCAATTGCCCATTGCTGCCAGTTGGAATGTTGACCTATTTGGCAATTTGCTCAGTCAGAAACGTGCCGCGCAGGTAGCATTATTGGCCACAAAGGACTATCAGACGTTGGTCAAAACCAATATCATCAGCGGGGTAGCGAATATGTATTATACCCTTTTGATGCTCGACAAGCAGCTCGAAATCGTCAACAACATGCACGAATTGACCAAGGAAACGTGGGACAAGATGAAGGTATTGAAGGATCTTGGACGCGGTATTCGGTCGACAGGTGTGCAGAGTGCCGAAGCAAACTACTATGCTGTGGAGGCCAAAAAGACCGATTTGGTGCGCCAAATACGTGAAACGGAGAACGCTTTGTCGCTCTTGATGGGACAACCGGCACAGAGTATTTCGCGCGGAAGGCTTGAGAATCAGGCTCTGCCCACGAACTTATCTACCGGCATCGGCATCCAGTTGCTGGCCAATCGTCCCGACGTTCATGCGGCTGAGATGCAATTAGCCGAATGTTTCTATGGCGTAGAAACCGCTCGAAGCCGTTTTTATCCAAGTCTAACGATTGCTCCTACCGGCATGTTTACCAACAGTGCGGGAGCTGCAGTCATCAATCCTGGCAAATGGATGCTGTCGGCTGTAGGCAGTTTGGTGCAGCCTATTTTCCAAAAGGGAAAGATTATTGCGGGTCTACGCGTTGCTGAAGCGCAATATGAGAAGGCCTACAACACGTGGCAGAACTGCATTTTCAAGGCTGGAAATGAAGTGAGTAACGCACTTGTGCTTTACCATTCGTCAGATGAAAAAAGCAAGATTGAGGCAAAACAAATACAAACTCTGCAACAAAATGTGGAGGATACCAAGCTTCTTTTAAGTCAGTCGAGCAGTACATACCTTGAGGTAATTACAGCTCAGCAAACCCTTCTCAATGCGCAGATGGCTAAGATTACGGACGATTTTCACAAGATGCAGGCTGTTGTAAACCTCTATCAGGCCCTCGGCGGCGGTGTGAAAGAATAGGGTAGGATGGTTGATAAGTCGACAAGGTAAGGCCCATTAGGTAAATTAGACAGGACACATAAAGCCCAACTCGCATGATGTATCAACTCATCTGCTAAAAAACGAAAAACTAAAAAACGAAGAATTATGGCATACGATATCAGTGAGAAAGCGGAAATATCACCCAAAGCGAAGATTGGAAACAATTGTAAAATCTACCCATTTGTCTATATCGAAGAAGATGTTGTGATAGGAGACAACTGTGTGATTTATCCCTTTGTCAGCATTTTGAAGGGAACTCGCCTGGGATGCAACAACACCGTGCATCAATGTTCGGTGATGGGAGCCCTTCCACAGGACTTTGAATTCAAGGGAGAAGACACCGAATTGATTATCGGCAACAACAACATCATTCGTGAGAATGTTGTCATCAATCGGGCAACCCATGCGGGAGGACAGACCGTAATCGGCCATGAAAACTTCTTAATGGAAGGAGCTCATATCTCACATGATACCAAAGTGGGTAATCAATGTGTGTTTGGATATGGAACAAAGATTGCCGGTGATTGTGAAATTGGCAATGGAGCGATTTTCAGTTCGAGTGTTATTGAGAATGCGAACACGCGCGTTGGCGATTACGCCATGATACAAGCTGGTACCACTTTCTATAAAGACGTGCCGCCATACATTATTGCCGGAGGTGTGCCGGTAAGCTATGGAGGTCCCAACAAGACCATGTTGGAAACGTATGGCATCACAGAAAAGGTTCAGAGTCACATAGCCAATGCTTACCGCCTGATATTCCATGGCCAAACAAGTGTGTTCGATGCGGTGCTGCAAGTAAAGGAACAAGTTCCCGGCGGTCCTGAAATTGAAAACATCATACGGTTCATTCAGGCGACAAAAGCAGGAATCATCGGTAAACTTTAGTTCACATCGAACACATTTATATAAAGCATAGGATAGGTTGGCACAAAAGCTTTCCTATCCTTTTTTAATGCTGTCAACAAAGTACTTGTGTATGCTTACGTCCTCATCCAGCTCGGGATGGAAGGCTGTGACCAGCTGATGACCTTGCCGAGCGGCTACAATGTGGCCGTTTACCGTTGCCAACGCCTCGGCCTCGCCATATACTTGATTGATATAAGGGGCACGGATGAAGGTCATGGGGATGTCGTTTTCAATGCCTTTGAATGATGATACGGTACGAAAACTGCCCAACTGTCTGCCATAAGCGTTGCGGCAAACGTCAATATCCATCGTGGAAATGCGTGAAGCCGCTTGCCCATTCTCTTGTTTTGCCAGCAAAATAAGTCCTGCGCAAGTGCCAAATACCGGCAATCCCTCACGGATTTCGCGCTGTATGGATGTCAGTAAATCGAGGTCATGCAGCAATTTCACCATCGTGGTGCTCTCTCCGCCGGGAATAATCAGACCGTCTTTCGGCTGCTGCCAGTCGTCTTTGTTTCTCACTTCAAACGTTTCTACGCCCAAAGAACGGAGCATTCGTTCGTGTTCGACGAATGCTCCTTGTAACGCCAATATAGCTATTTTCATCTGTTTACTTTCCTCTTTCTGCCATCAGCACTTCAATCTCGTGTTCGTTGATGCCCACCATGGCTTCACCAAGGTCTTCTGACAGCTCGGCCAACCGCTTCGCATCGTTGTAGTTGGTCACTGCCTGAACGATGGCAGCTGCGCGCTTGGCAGGATTACCCGATTTGAATATGCCAGAACCCACGAACACTCCTTCAGCTCCGAGTTGCATCATCAGGGCTGCATCGGCAGGAGTTGCCACACCACCGGCGGCAAAGTTCACCACAGGCAGCTTGCCGTTTTCGTGTACATACTGCACCAATTCGTAGGGAACCTGCAATTGTTTGGCGGCCTCGTACAGCTCATCTTCAGCCATAGAGGTAAGTCTTCTGATTTCAGCCTGCATCATGCGCATGTGCGTCACAGCCTGAACCACGTCGCCCGTACCTGGTTCTCCCTTGGTTCTAATCATGGTAGCACCCTCAGCGATGCGTCTGAGCGCCTCACCAAGGTTCTTTGCACCGCAGACAAAAGGTACTTCAAACTTGGTCTTGTCAATGTGATAGACATTGTCTGCGGGCGAGAGTACCTCGCTCTCATCGATGTAATCAATCTCAATGGCCTGCAAAATCTGAGCTTCAACGAAGTGTCCGATGCGGCATTTGGCCATCACCGGTATGCTTACGGCCTTCTGAATGCCCTTGATCATGTGTGGGTCGCTCATGCGCGAAACGCCTCCTGCCGCGCGAATGTCGGCCGGTATGCGCTCGAGAGCCATCACCGCACAGGCTCCGGCTTGTTCTGCGATACGTGCTTGCTCGGGTGTTGTAACGTCCATGATGACGCCTCCCTTGAGCATTTGTGCTAAATTACGATTCAGTGTTTGTCTTTCAGTTGTTTTCATTTTATTTGTTTTTGTCGGTAAATACTTGGTGTTGAGTTTCCCATCTTCTTGAAAAACTTCGTGAAATGCGACTGTGAGTTGAACCCCAGCGCGTACGCTATCTCTTGAACGGTCTTGCTGGTGGTGTCCAACAAGAACTTGCTTTCGTGAAAAACGTGTTCGTCAATGAGGGTCTTCGGCGTTTTCTGCACGATGCGTTTGGTCACCTGTCCCAGGTAACGGGGACTCACATTCAGCATGTCGGCATAGAACCGCACATCATTGTTGGTGGCATAATGTGTCGATACGGCTTTCATGAACGCGTTGAGCAGCTCGCTTCCCCGTCCTTTCAGTTCACCCATCTCACTCATCTGCTGATGAATGTAAGCGTTGCCTCTACTGATGGCCTCTCTGAAATCATCTGTTTCGCCCAGAAAATAGGCGATGGCCGAGGTCAGGTTGCTGCCCAATCCGTGTGCGTTGGTTTGCCAAAGGGTGGGCGAGGGCTCCACATGCATGTCGCCATCTTGCTGCCATGCGATGAAATCGTGGTCATCGCCGCTGTGCAACAACACGGCCCGGCACCCCATGTTCAACAGCTTTCTCATGCCGTTGACGATGTCGTCGTGAGTCTTGAACGGGCTGTTCAGCAAGTAGGCTGCGTCGTTTTGCTTTAAGATAACCAGCGAGCACAGCGGCAGCAGCTTGGTCTTGACGCTGTCAATCATCTCTGTTGGCATCAGCAGGTCGCCCTGGCTCGACGTCACTACCGGGTCGTAGATGAGTTTCAATGGTTGGCGTTTCGCCAAAATGCTCACCATGTTATCCAGAGTCTTCACGTTGCGAACCATACCAACCTTCACCACCGAGGGCTTGATGTCATCGACAAGTGCTTCCACCTGCTCTGCCACAACATCGGCCGGGATGTCGTAAAAGCGCTGGATACCAAGCGTGTTCTGCATGGTGATTGACGTGATGACCGACACGGCATATCCGCCCAAGGACGTGATGACCTTGATGTCGGCCTGGATTCCGGCTCCCCCAGAACCGTCAGAACCAGTGATTGTCAATATCGTGTTGCGCTGTTTCATGCTACGTCGGCCCCTGATGGTGTGGCACCATGCGCGCCGATTGTCAGATACAAAGGAAAACAAAAAAAGCGAGTTGTACAAATATAGTTCTCATTATGACAATGAAAAGGTTGTTTTGTGCAAGTCGTGGCCCTGCAGGCAAGGTGAAATTTTCTTGACAAAGCCTTCTTCATAACTCGCGTATTCGCAGCCTCACGCCCCTTTGCTCGCAAATACGGCCAGGATTTCGCATGTTTGTAAGGCATTTGTGTTCAGTGTGTTGTCGCATTTTGTCAAGGCTTCTTACTTTCTATAGCTATGCTTTTTCCTTCCAATAGTATAGCTTTTGCTCCTCAAACCCTTTGCTTTAATCACTCAATGACATGGCAATTGGCGACCAAAAGTGCATAAAAGAGTGGAAATAGCATGGAGATTGGCCGTAAAAGGGCATGAACAACCCGTCAAAACTCTCGTCACTGCATCTGAATTTCCCTTTCCTTCTTCTGGAAGGAGCGTGCTTGAAGTGTTAAAAAACGGTTGGTTTTCTTGACAAAATCAGGTTTTTGAAAATTATAAGTCAGCTGGGTCTGGTCGTTTTGTGGATAATCATTAGTTTGGGTTGTGATGTTTTTCAAGTACATGATGTGCAGTTTTGTTTTTTTAAATAACAAAGCTATTTTTCGTGTTGAAAATGCTTTACCTGGTTCAGCAGAATGAAAGATATGTTGCATCTTAGGAAGCAATTTGTGCGCAGTTGGGCTTACATCCCGATTGAGGCAAACAATAGCAATTGATTTTTACCGATAAATAGTGAATAAAGAAGCTTTAATTGTAAAAGAAAGTTAAAAACAGTGTTATACTTTTAATACAACTTGCGTTTATAGTTTTTTTAACTTATATTTGTCAAATATATTTAGGCAGATTAAAATTTCGTTTGTTGTTATTTATGATGTTTTTACTTTTAATTTATAATTCTTGGTATGGGATAGAATAAAATATTCAATAATGGTTAAACTGGGAGTAAACTTAACTTGAAAAATATGAAACAAAAATTAACGATTTTGCTTGTGAATTTGTTTCTCTGTATGGGAGTGGCAAATGCTCAGACGCTGATTAATGGTACGGTCACCTCTGCGGATGATGGCCAACCAGTGATTGGAGCATCTGTTATGATTGTCGGAACAAAGACGGGCGTGGTAACTAACGTAGAAGGTAAGTTTTCGCTTACATCTACCAAGAAAAATCCTATGATTACGGTGACGTACATAGGAATGAAAACGCAGACCCTGCGCGGTACGCAAAACATGAAGATTGTGTTGCAGTCGGATGCGCAGAAAGTAGAGGAAGTAGTGGTGACTGGTATGCAGAAGATTGACAAACGCCTCTTTACCGGTGCCTCCACCAAACTGAATGCCGAGGATGCGAAGATAGACGGCATGGCCGATATCAGCCGATCGTTAGAGGGTCGCGCGGCAGGTGTCTCCGTACAAAACGTGACGGGAACCTTCGGTACCGCGCCCAAGATTCGTGTACGTGGTGCCACCTCTATATATGGTAGCAGCAAACCACTGTGGGTGGTTGATGGTGTCATTATGGAGGATGTAGAGAATGTCAGTGCTGACCAGCTCTCCTCGGGTGATGCCAATACGCTGATTTCTTCGGCCATCGCCGGACTGAACGCCGATGACATCGAGAGTTTCCAAATCTTGAAAGACGGTTCGGCCACCTCTATTTATGGTGCACGCGCCATGGCTGGCGTGATTGTCGTTACCACCAAGAAAGGAAAAGCAGGGCAGGCACACATTAATTATAGTGGCGAGTACACCATGAGGCTGGTACCTTCGTATGCCGAGTTCAACATCATGAACTCGCAGGATCAGATGGCCGTGTACCAGGAGTTGTTCCTCAAGGGATATCTTCCTTATGCAGGAACTTCCAACGCCTCTGACTCGGGTGTCTATGGAAAAATGTACCAGATGCTGAGCCAGTATGACGTGCGGACAGGGCAGTTTGCTTTGGAGAACACTCCGAAAGCCATTGCCGAATATCTTCGTGAGGCAGAGTATCGCAACACCGACTGGTTTGCCCAGCTGTTCTCAACCAATATCATGCACAACCATTCGGTCAGCATTTCTTCGGGAACGGACAAATCGCAGACGTATGCCTCGGTGAGTGCCATGTTTGACCCGGGCTGGACAGAGCAGAGCAAGGTGCAACGTTACACGGCTAATGTCAATTCGTCGTTCGACATTTTGAGAAAGGTGAACTTCAGTTTGATAGCCAATGCCTCCTACCGTAAACAGCGCGCACCGGGTACCCTCAGTTCGTCGGTGGATGCTGTATCGGGTGAGGTGAAGCGCGACTTCGATATCAACCCTTACTCTTACGCACTGAACACCTCGCGCGCCTTAGATGCAAATACATTCTATACCCGCAATTATGCGCCGTTCAACATCATGCATGAGTTGGAGAACAATTATCTGGATCTTAATGTCATCAACTTCCGTGTTCAAGGCCGTTTGACCTATAAGCCCATCACACCTGTTGAACTCACAGTGCTGGGAGCGGTGAAGTACGATGCGACCTCAAACGAGCACAACATACTTGATGCCTCGAACCAAGCCATGGCTTACCGGGCAATGGGTACGTCGACCATCCGTGACAAGAATCCGTTCTTGTACAGAGATCCCGAGAACCTTACGGCCCTGCCTGTGACGGTTATGCCTTATGGCGGTATCATGGAACGCACCGACAACCGTATGTTTGGATTCGACTTCCGTGCCACCGCGGCCTACAACAATGTCTTTGCTGAGGATCACATCGTGAACCTGTATGGGGGATTGGAAACCAATAGCTATGACCGCCACAAGACATGGTTCCGCGGATGGGGCATGCAGTACCAAATGGGTGAAATCCCAAACTATGCCTATCAGGTATTCAAGAAGAGCAAGGAAGAGGGCGCCGACTACTATTCGCTGCGTAACACGCATGTGCGCAGTGCCGCTTTCTTTGCAAACGCCACCTATTCATGGAAAGGACGCTATACGCTGAATGGAACCTATCGATACGAAGGTACCAACGGACTGGGTATGTCAAGACAGGCACGATGGCTCCCAACATGGAATATCTCTGGGGCTTGGAACGCACACGAAGAACCTTGGTTTGAGAAACTTAGGCCGGCATTAAGCCACCTCACTTTGAAAGCATCTTATTCACTGACGGCAGACCGCCCCTCGGTAACCAATGCACAGGCCGTCATCGGCAGCTTCACGCCGTGGAGATACATCACCAGGGACAGCGAGTCGGGGCTATATATAGACGATGCGGCCAACCCCAATCTAACTTATGAGAAGAAAAAGGAATGGAACTTTGGCTTGGAGGCAGGCTTCTTGTCAAACCGAATCAATTTTGCAGTCGACGTGTATTCGCGTGACAATTACGACTTGATTGGGCTTGCCACTACGGCAGGTACCGATGGCTTTGTACGTAAATATGGAAATATCGCCTCGATGGAATCAAATGGTCTGGAGATAAGCTTGAGCACCACGAACATCAAGACGAAAAACTTCTCGTGGACAACCAGTCTCATCTACTCATACGTGCATAACGAGGTGACAGATTTGGAAACCTCTACACGTGTCATCGACCTGGTGAGTGGAGGCGGATTTGCACGCGAGGGCTATCCCGTTAGGGCTCTGTTCTCTGTTCCATTTGCAGGATTGAATGGCGAGGGACTTCCCACGTTCACCAATTGGGATGGTACAACCACTGTGTCGGGCATCTATTTCCAGAATAGTAAGAAAGAGCAGCTTGATTTCTTGAAATATGAAGGACCTACAGATCCCACTACCACTGGCTCGTTGGGAAACATATTCCGATATAAGGGACTGAGCATGAATGTATTCATTACCTATTCCTTTGGAAACGTGGTAAGGCTGGATCCTGTGTTCAAGGCATATTACAATGACCTGACTTCAACCCCAAAAGAGTTCAAGAACCGCTGGATGACGGCAGGAGAGGAGAAAACAACAGACATCCCAGCGATTGCCACACAACGGCAGAACTGGAACGACACCGACCTGCGTATTGCCTACAACTCCTATAATTTCTCCACGGCGCGTATCGCCAAGGGCGACTTTATCCGCATGAAAGAGATATCTTTGGGATACGATTTCCCAAAGTCCCTGTACGGTGCTATCGGTTTGAACAACCTTTCCCTGAAGTTGCAGGCTACGAACCTCTTCTTGATTTATGCTGACAAGAAACTCAACGGACAAGATCCCGAGTTCTTCAATACGGGTGGTGTTGCCGTTCCCGTTCCGAAGCAGTTTACACTTACCTTGCGATTAGGAATTTAAAAACATTTATCGATATGAGAACAATGAGATCTATATACCATACATTTATCCTGGCTTTGGGTGTTGCAGCACTCACAGGATGCGATAATTTTTTGGACGTGATGCCCGACAACCGTACTATTGTGGACGATGAGGTGAAGGTAAAGGACCTGCTTGTTTCGGCCTATCCTACCCACACCTATCAGATTTTCACAGAACTGATGTCTGACAATGTTGACGAGTATCCCAATACCTATACAGACCGATTCGTTGATGAGTTCTATGCTTGGAAAGATCCCACGGAGAACAACAATGAGTCGCCCGAGAACTATTGGCAGGATGCCTACAACGCTATTACCACGGCCAACAACGCACTCGATGCTATTGACAAGCTGGGAGGTCCAACCACCCCTATGTTGCGTGAGAGCATGGGTGAGGCATTGATGGTTCGAGCATACGGACATTTCATGCTGGTGAACATCTTCTGCAAAAACTACAACGCAGCCACGTCCGACAAGGATTTGGGTATCCCACTGATGTATGAAACAGGTTCGCTGATTGGGCAGGTCCCCGATAGGGGAACGGTTGCCGATGTGTACAAGTCGATAGATGCGGATATCCAGAAAGCCCTTCCGCTGGTTGGCGACAGTCATCTCAGTGTGCCTAAGTATCATTTTAATGTGGGTGCCGCTTATGCGTTTGCTGCACGTTTCTATCTATATTATGAAAAATGGGACAAGGCCATTGAGTATGCCAATAAGTGCTTGGGAGGCAATCCAGCGTCGTTACTAAGAGACTGGGCAAATGCGGCTAAGCTGCCCTCTAAATTTGATGTACGTTCACAACATTATGTTTCATCAGAGCTGAATTGCAATCTTTTACTGGCTACGGGATTTTCACATGGCGGGTTAGCGTACGGACCATACAAAACTTGGAAGAAATACGCGCATGGCACCTATATCTCTACCAATGAACTTGGCGGAGCTCAAAACATCTGGGGTGGCAGCACGAGGCTCTACGATGCTCCTCACACCTATCCAGGAACAGGCTATAGTTACGTGATTTACTGGCGCGTACCTGCTTTGTTTGAGTACACTGACCCTGTGGCAGGTATAGGTTACAGCAAGTCTATATTTACTTTGCTCACCACCGACGAGTGTCTGTTGAATCGTGCAGAGGCCTACATTATGACCAAAAAGTTTGACCAGGCAGCAGCCGATTTGACCCTATGGATGCAGAATGCCACCAAGTCGAAGATGGTGCTCACGCCCAAGAAGATCGAGGAATTCTATAATAAGGCGAAGTACAGTTATGATGACAAGGAAAGTCCATTGGCCTCGACCATCAAGAAGCATTTGCACCCTGCGTTCACAATCGATAAAGAAGGCAGCACGCAGGAAGCTATGTTGCAGTGTGTGCTTGGCTTCCGCCGATTGGAAACCATTCATCAAGGCATCCGTTGGTTCGACATCAAGCGTTACGGTATAGAATATCCGCGCCGCAAGATCTCTACGGCAGGAGACCCCGTGGAGAAGACGGATTTCCTTTCTAAGGACGATGAGAGGCGGGCACTCCAGTTGCCATCCAAGGTAATTGATGCAGGTGTAAAGCCTAATCCGAGAAAAACAACTAAAAAATAATTTTCAAGAGTATCATTATGAATGTGAAAAAATTATCAATATACAGTCTTGCGTTGCTGCTAAGTGTGACCGCTTTCACGTCGTGTTCCGAAGATGAACTAAGCGACGAGAGCATCATCACCGTCGACGACGTTGACTACACAGAGTTTGACTATTGGCTGAAAGCTAATTTTATCAATACCTACAACATTGATTTGAAATATCGCTTTCAAGATATTGAGTCAGACCATGACTACTATTTGATTCCTGCTAACTATGAGCAGTCGGTGAAGCTGGCTCACGTCATCAAGTACGCCGTGCTTGAAGCCTTTGACGAGGCAGCCGGTATCAACTTCACTCGCAGTAACTTTCCCAAGCAAATTTATCTGGTTGGGAACTGGGAGTTCAAGAACAACGGCACGTTTGTACTGGGTACTGCCGAGGGAGGCAAGAAGGTTTTCCTGGCAGGCGTGAATCATTTAAACGAGAACCTTGGAAGTGTGTCTTCGCTGAATCATTATTATCTGAAGACGGTCTACCATGAGTTCACGCATATTCTTAACCAGACAAAAGATTATCCGGCCGACTACCAGCTGATCACCTCCACAGGTTATGTGGCAGGCGAGTGGAGTGATCCTCCGTACAATGGAAGTAATTATTGCCTGGAGCATGGCTTCATTTCTTCCTATGCGCAGCATTCTCATGGTGAGGACTTTGCCGAAATGGTTTCAATTTATGTAACCAATACCGCCGAGCAGTGGGATGCATTGATGAAAAAGGCAGGCGAAGAAGGATCTGGACTGATTGCTTCGAAACTCTCCATCGTGAAAGACTATATGGAAAAGGCATGGGGAATCGATATGGATGAGCTGCGAAAGATTGTACTCAGGCGCGAGGCTGAAGTTGTTGACGGAAAGGTCGACTTGTTGGATTTGACAGTAAAATAACGAGAGGAGACTATTATGAAAAAAAATAAATATTTCGCATATCTGCTGTTCCTGCTTCCCGCATTGTTGGCGGTAGTGGCCTGCAATCCTGAACAGGACGAATATTTTGATGTCCCATCATCCAAACGCGTCAACAATTTGTTGAATTCAACGCGACAAGCACTGATGAAATCGGAGCATGGATGGGTGTTTGAGGTTTATCCAGGGCTCAGGGACAAAGACCAGGAGAATGGTGGCTTTGTCTACACGGTAAAATTTGACAGCCTGCAGGCAACCATACGGGGCGAGATGAGTGGAGATCCAGCCGTTTCGGAAACATCCTATTACAAAATGACCAGTGAGGGTGGCCCCGGCATTATCTTTGACACAGGCAACAAATTGTTTCACATCTTGGCCGAAGGAACCAGTGACCGCTATCAGGCCTATGGAGGGGATATTGAGTACCTGATTGATAGCGTGGGCGTTGATGTTATCAAACTTCATGGCGCACGTTCGGGTAACACTTGCTACTTGCGCCGCCTCACCATGCCGGCCGAGGAATATGTTAAGGGCGTGAATGCCGTACAAGCCGATTTCATCTTTGGAACCTATGGTGGCAGTATTGGCGGTAAAAAAGTCGGGGTAGAGTTTGATTTGAATAATAACCAATTTTATGTCAATCCGGATACCACGAATAAAGCGTCCGAGGAAATGGAAGTAGCATTTGTTTACACCAACAAGGGTATTCGCTTCTATCATCCTATCACGGTGAACGGTGTCGAGCTCTCGGAGCTAACGTTCGACTATGACGAGGGCACACTGACGAGTGCGGGAGAGGGTGGAAAGACCTTCACATTGAAAGGAGTACTTCCGGAAGGTTTCCGCAAGTTCAGTGAATATGAGGGTACCTACAAGTTGGTATACGACGAAACTAAAGAGCTGACAGTCAAACTCACGCCTGACAAGGAAAAGGGTTGCTACTACATGACCAATTTCTTTGCTAATTCACCCGACACCCCTGTTGTACTTATTTACAACAAGGCCACTGGTACGCTATTCTGGAACTCACAACCTATAGGCGAGGAAGGTGGAAACATCGTTTTCATGTGTGCGTGGGCATTGGATGGTGGTGGAACTCTGACATGGAACACCGACGCTGGCATGAAGACATCATGGAATGGTGACGAGGCGCATCCTGTCTATAAATGGGTGAGCAATGGGTTGACGGAATATGTCATCGACTCGTACATCATGTGGACATTGAAGCCGACAGGCGGAAGTGCAGGCAAATACAAAGGCTCCAAGTATCTTGTAGGGACAACGAGAAAGAGTCATCAAATCCCGTATGTAACAAAAATGATTAAACAGTAAAGGAGAAAACGTATGAAAAGAATATATGGAATATTAGGAATCTGCTTTCTTCTTATAGGCTTCGTGGCCTGTAGCAGGGACGAAGTGGACAACCCTTATGCAAAGGAATCTACCATTAGGGTAGACAGTTGCTCAGTGTTGTTCCAGGCTGCTCCGTCCACGGGGCATGTCAAGGTAGTAGCTCCAAATGGAATCTCAAAAGTAGAGTCGGAGCACCCATGGTGTACAGCAACTGTCAGTGGTGATGTGGTGACCGTCAAGGTGGAGGAAAACGCTGGAGCCTTAGGTCGATCATCGGTATTGAAGATTTATTCGGGTGACGATTTTACAAAGGTAACCGTGCAGCAGACTGGCATCATCTTCGCCATGGAGGGAGGCAATGCCATGGCTTTCAATGATGCTAAACGCTCATTCAGCCTCGGACTGAAACATAATGTGGACGTTAAGCTCACCAGTATGGCAGATTGGATTACCTGTTCGTTGAAAGACGGAGAGATGTCCATAGATCTCACGAAGAACGACACAGGACACTTGCGGCAGGGC
>CAMQBP010000002.1 GCA_946999025.1 uncultured Prevotella sp.
ATTAATGACAATAAAAACCCTCCTGTAAAATGTTGAAATAGAAAAAATCAGTAGGATTATTCGCTGGACTCATCAACTTGTCATCTCCTTTTCGTTCCCAACCCATTTTTCCCAATATGCGGACGTGATGAATCACGCCCCTACGGTTTGTCTGCATTAATGACAATAAAAACCCTCCTGTAAAATGTTGAAATAGAAAAAATCAGTAGGCAAATGCACTACAAACCTCGCTTGCCGAACAAGAAAAATGGTTTGTTGGCGACAAAAGCATTGCATTATGATGGCAAACTGCATGCTTTTCTCCTCCTATATGCATCACTTTAGACAAGTAAACGCTTCCTTTAAGCGGCTAAAATGCGGTTTACAACGTGAAAAACCATGAGTAAAACGTGCTATGATGAGCCGTGGTGGATGCAACAACTTGACAGATAAGGAGATGTGGTTTTTACCCATATTTTCAATATTTGCAAGCACTTGGCAGGTTGCTGGCAAATAAACGAAATATAGCGGGGCACTTGTCAAGAAAATTGATGATGTTTCACCAGTTGTCATTGCTCAGACGGGAGTTGATAAGCCCAGCGAATATTCATGACCATTTTTGACCACCAACCACCTTTTATAATTGTAATAGCCGTGGGCATCATGCTTAAAAAAGCGAAAAACGGAGTATATCTTATTTTTTTATGTTATTTTTGCACATTGTTCGTACACGTGTACAACATATCAAGGGCTTAGATGTTTCGTATCAAGAAATTAGATTTATTCATCGCCAAGCAATTTGGGCTGCTGTTTGCCGGAACCTTCTTCATCTGTCAGTTTGTACTGATGATGCAGTTCTTGTGGAGGTATGTCGACGTGCTTATTGGCAAAGGACTGTCCATGGAGGTCATGGCACAGTTCTTTTGGTACATGGGCTTGTTTTTGGTTCCACAGGCTTTGCCACTGGCCATCTTGCTGTCGTCCCTCATCACGTTTGGCAATTTAGGCGAGAGCAGCGAGCTCACGGCCATCAAGTCGGCGGGCATATCAACCATGCGAACCTTTCGTTCGCTCATCGTCATCTCTGTTGTGGTTTGCTTTTGTTCTTTTTATTTTCAAAACTACGTAGGTCCCAGCGCTAACATGAAGATGGCCCAGCTGATGATTTCGATGTCGCAGAAGAACCCGGAGCTTGAGATACCTGAAGGCATCTTCTACGACGGCATCCCCAACAGCAATCTTTATGTGCAAAAAAAAGATATGGACACCGGCAAGTTGTACGGCATCATGATTTACAGGATGACGGGCAGCTATGAGGATCAGGCCATCATTCTGGCCGATTCGGGTATGCTCCAGACTACAGCCGACAAGAAGCACCTGCTGCTGACCCTGTGGAGTGGCGAATGGTTTGAGAACATGCAGTCGCAGGAACTGGGCGCCAGTGCCAGCATTCCTTACCGCAGAGAAACCTTTGCCGACAAACGAATCGTGCTCGACTATGATGGCGATTTCAACATGACCGATGCCGCTGCGCTGTCCAACAACGCCAAGGCAAAAAGTTTGTCACAACTCACTTCGGGCATCGACTCGCTTAGTATGACGTACGACAGCGTGGGACGCAGTATCTATGACGATGCGCAACGAATGTATTACCGCATTCCGAAAGTCAATAAAAGAGATTCGCTGGCCGCTGTGAAATTAGCGCAAGGCAAAACATACCATTTTGACTCGATATACAACAAATTAACCAAAGACCAGAAGTTGAGCGCGGTGAACATGGCACTCAGTTCTGTTCAGTCGGAGGTGACCGAGCTTAACTTCAGAAGCATGATTACCAGTGACGGCGACCGATTGCTTCGGGAGCATTATATTGAGATGATTAACAAGTTTACACTGGCCCTGACGTGCATCATCTTCTTTTTCATCGGCGCACCGCTGGGTGCCATCATCCGTAAAGGAGGTTTGGGTATCCCCGTGATTGTGTCGGTGCTGGTCTTCATCGTGTATTACCTTCTTGACAACACGGGCTACCGAATGGCGCGTGGCGACATGTGGACGGTGGAATTTGGCAAAGGTCTGGCCCCTGCGGTGCTCATCCCCTTGGCGGGTTTTGTTACATACAAGGCCAACCGCGACTCCATGGTGTTCAACATCGATCAGTGGAAAGCCGTTATTATGAAAGCGCTGGGCTGGCGAACCAAGCGCCATGTATATGGCAAGGAGGTGATTATCGAAGATCCCAACTATCTCGATGACAGGCAATTGTTGCTGAATATGAACGACGACATCAGGCGATATGTCGAGGAACATCGGTTGAAATCGCTGCCCAACGTGGTGCAGGTGTTCTTTAGATACCAATCCGACCACGAGGTGGAACGCATCAGCGATGAGCTTGAAAAAGTGATAGATGACCTCACGAACACCCGCGATAAAGTGATCTTGAACGAGCTGAACAACTATCCCGTGCTGGCTGTAAAGGCGCACACGCGTCCCTTCGAGCACAAGTGGCTGAACATCGTGTCGGCCATCATCATCCCGTTGGGACTGTTCTTCTACCTCAGAATGTGGCGATTTAGGATTCGGCTGCTGCGCGATCTCAAACAAATCGTGCAGACAAATGATGCGGTGACCGAGCAAATTACGAAAATAATTCATTCAAAATAACACCTTTTTATATATAGATATATACGATATGGAAAACTTTAAACTGACCAGCATCGAGGATGCGCTCAAAGATTTCAAGGAAGGCAAGTTTGTCATCGTTGTGGACGATGAAGACAGAGAGAACGAAGGCGATCTCATTATCGCAGCAGAGAAGATTACTCCCGAGAAGGTGAACTTCATGCTGAAACACGCCCGTGGCGTGCTTTGCGCCCCCATCACGTTGTCCAGGTGCGAGGAGTTGGATCTTCCGCATCAGGTGACAGACAACACGTCGATGCTGGGAACCCCATTTACCGTGACCGTAGACAAACTGGAAGGATGCACTACGGGTGTTTCGGCTCATGACAGGGCAGCCACCATCCTCGCACTTGCCGACCCAACATCCACCCCACAGACGTTTGGCAGACCGGGACACATCAATCCGCTGTATGCGCAAGACAATGGTGTGTTGAGGCGCTGTGGACATACAGAGGCTACCGTAGACCTGTGCCGATTGGCCGGACTTTACCCTGCCGGGGCCCTGATGGAAATTATGAACGAAGATGGCTCCATGGCTCGCATGCCCGAATTGCAAAAGTTAGCCACGGAGTGGGGAATTAAAATCATCACCATCGCTGATCTCATCGCCTACAGACTGGAAAAGGAATCGATTATAGAAGTGGGCGACGAGGTAGACATGCCCACCCGATACGGGCATTTCCACCTCATACCTTTCAGGCAACAGAGCAACGGTTTGGAGCACATGGCCTTGGTGAAAGGGCAGTGGGAACGGGACGAACCGGTGCTGGTTCGCGTGCACTCGTCTTGTGCCACGGGCGATACTCTGGGAAGTTTGCGTTGTGACTGCGGTCAGCAGCTGCAGAAGTCGATGGAACTGATTGAGAAAGAGGGGAAAGGCGTCGTTATCTACATGCAGCAAGAAGGTCGTGGCATCGGCCTTATGAATAAGGTGGCAGCCTATAAGTTGCAAGAAGAGGGCTACGATACCGTGGACGCCAACCTACACTTGGGTTTCAAACCCGATGAGAGGGACTATGGCTGCGGCGCGCAGATGCTGCGTCACCTTGGCGTACACAAGATGCGACTGCTGACCAACAATCCCGTGAAGCGCGTTGGACTGGAAGCCTACGGACTGGAAATTGCCGAAATCGTGCCTATTGAAGTGACGCCCAACCAATACAACGAACGATATCTAAAGACCAAACAGGTGAGGATGGGGCACAAGTTGCACCTTAAATAAATGCCCGAATGTTACAAATGCAAAACATTTGTTGAAATAATATCACTTTTATTTCGCCTCAAAGAATAAAAATGCTACTTTTGCAATCAACATCTATTCAATCGTAAAACAAATGGCACACCTATCAAACCGTCTGAACCGTCTGGCTCCTTCTGCCACGCTCGCCATGTCGCAAAAGAGCAGTGAGATGAAAGCTCAAGGCATCGATGTGATTAACATGAGTGTGGGTGAGCCTGATTTCAATACGCCAGACCACATCAAGGTGGCCGCAAAGCAAGCAATCGAAGAGAACTACTCGAAATATTCTCCCGTGCCAGGTTACCCCGACTTGAGGAAGGCTATCGCAGAGAAGCTGCAAAGAGAAAATCAACTTAGCTACGATACCGCAGAGATTATGGTGTCCAATGGTGCCAAGCAGGGCGTTTGCAACACGCTGATGGCGTTGGTTGACGACGGAGACGAGGTGATTATCCCAGCACCGTATTGGGTGAGTTATCCACAGATGGCTAAACTGGCAGGTGGAAATCCGGTGATTGTCAAGGCTGGTTTTGAACAGAATTTCAAGATGACGCCCGAGCAGTTGGAAGCTGCCATCACGCCAAAGACGCGCATGCTGATACTTTGCTCGCCCAGTAATCCTACTGGAAGTGTTTACTCAAAGGAGGAACTGGAGCAACTGGCCAACGTCATCAAAAGGCATGAAAACGTGTTTGTGCTGGCTGATGAAATATACGAGCACATCAACTACATCGGTCAACACGAGAGCATCGCACAGTTTCCCGGCATGAAGGAACGTACCATTCTCGTCAATGGCGTTTCAAAGGCATACGCCATGACGGGCTGGAGAATAGGATACATCGCCGCTCCCGAGTGGATTGTGAAAGGCTGTAACAAGCTGCAAGGACAATACACCAGCGGACCGTGCTCGGTGAGTCAGCGTGCCGCGCTTGCAGCATACGTCACAGAGCAAGCCTGTGTGGAGGAAATGCGTCAGGCTTTTCAACGCAGAAGGGACTTGATTGTGCGGTTGGCAAAAGAGATTGACGGGTTTGAGGTGAATGAGCCACAAGGAGCCTTCTATCTGTTCCCCAAGTGCAGCAGCTATTTTGGTAAGAGTGACGGTCAGCATACCATCAACAGTGCTACCGATCTGGCTATGTATCTGCTTGAAACCGGGCACGTTGCAACTGTTGGCGGTGATGCCTTTGGCGATTCCGAGTGCATACGCATGAGCTATGCCACCAGCGATGAAAACATTCGGGAAGCACTCAGGAGAATGAAAGAAGTTCTCGCAAAATTGAAATAATGAAGTCACAAACGGAGATAAATTACAAGAAAAAGTAAAAAATCACTCGTTAAAACTTCTTAATTTCACAAAGATTTATCTATAATTTATATATCTTTGCGATGTTAAACCCAAAAAATTCTCCTTTTTGAAATAAGAATAGCGAGAATCTTGAAAAACGATTAAGCATATTAACAACTTAAATTATTAATAACCAAAAATTAAAATTATTAAATTATGGCAACAACAAAAGCAGCCCCTCAAAAGAAGTCTAAGGGCTTTCAGGGCGTTAGACATGCGTTCATTATCATTATCTTGGCATTCATTGTAGGATGGGCATTCTACAACTTTATTCTTGGTGATCCAGCTAACTTCGCTAACGGCGATCGCGCAGGACATCCTCTGAATATGCTGGGTACCGTTTACAAAGGTGGTTGGGTTGTGCCTATTATCTTTGGTTTGTTGTGTACCGTAATTGCAATGTCTGTTGAGCGTTGGATTGCAATCAGCGCTTGCTCGGGTAAAGGTAGCGTGACGAAATTCACAGAAAACGTGAAGGCAGCTCTAAGAAATGGTGATATCGCCAAGGCAGAAGAGCTTTGCCACAAACAAGGTGGTTCTGTGGCTAACGTGGTATTAGCTGACTTGAAGTCTTACAGAGAGATGGAAACAACCAATATCAAGTTGAAGGAGAAAGTGGCTACTATTCAGAACTCACATGATGAGGCTACCGCACTTGAAATGCCTACCATGACAATGAACTTGCCGATTATCGCTACGATTGTAACATTGGGTACACTTACCGCTTTGTTCGGAACCGTGCTTGGTATGATTCGTTCGTTCGCAGCTTTGGCAGCTGGTGGTGGTGCAGACTCTATGGCACTTTCTACTGGTATTTCTGAGGCCTTGGTAAATACGGCTTCTGGTATTGCTACGTCTTGGTTCTCTGTAGTTTCTTACAACTACTTCACCAACAAGATTGACAAGTTAACATTTGCAATGGACGAGATTGGTTACACAATCGCTCACACATTCGAAGAAAAGCATCCAGAAGCTTAATTTTAGCTAACCCTTTTAAAATTATTCAGTTATGGGTAAGTTAAAAATTAAGAAACATGACATCTGGATCGACATGACTCCTATGTCGGACGTGATGGTGCTGTTGCTGACGTTCTTTATGTTGACCTCAACATTCGTTAAGAACGAACCAGTGAAAGTAAACCAGCCATCGTCTGTCTCTGAGATCAAAGTTCCAGAAAACGACGTGCTAAACATTCTTGTCAATGACAAGGGCAGGGTGTTTATGAGTATGGATAATCAGAACGACTTGCTTTCGCTCATTCAGGGAATGAATGAGACAGCCAGCCTCGGACTGAGTAATGCTGAAATGAAGAAGTTCCAGACCGACCCAATGTGGGGCGTTCCTTTGGATAACTTGAAAGGCTATTTAGGTTTGCCTAATGAGAAGATGACTGAGGTAATTACCAGCGCTGAAGCTGGCGTTCCTTTGGATTCTATCGATGGTGGAAAGAGTGAATTTCAACACTGGGTGACCGAAGCATTGAATGTCAATGAAGACATCAAGATAGCTATCAAAGTTGATGCGAAGACACCTTATGCGAATATGAAGAAGGTGATGTCTGAACTTCAGGATATGAATCAGAACCGTTATTACCTTATCACTACATTAAAAACGGGGGAGGATAAATAAGTATGGCAAAATCAAAAGATACAAGTAAGCAGAAGAAAATCAATGTTCGCGTAGACTTTACGCCTATGGTGGATATGATGATGCTTCTTATTACTTTCTTCATGCTCTGTACTTCATTGGCCAAACCACAAACGATGGAGTTGAGTATGCCTAGTAACGATAAGAACATTACTGATCAAGACAAGTCGGTAACGAAAGCTTCATATACGATTACCGTTTATGTGGCTGGAAACAACAAGATTTTCTACACTGCAGGCTTGCCTAAGTATGACGATCCTTCAACCCTCAAGGAGACTACTTGGGGTAAAGATGGAATCCGCAAGGTCTTCATGCAGCACGTGACCGAGGACAACACGCAACCCGTGCTACAGGTGATGAAGGCCAAGGCCGAACTCGACCAGAAGAAAGATCAAATGCCCGACTCCGTGTATAAGCAGGAATTGGCTAAGATCAAAGCCGGTGAGATTGGTGGTCAGAAGATTCAGACAATGACTGTCATTATCAAGGCTACGGATAAAGCGTTAGCACAGAATGTTATAGATGCTCTCGACGAGATGCAGATTTGCAGCATAGCTAAATACGTTCTCGACAAGATTTCCCCAGACGACGCAAAGTTGTTGAAGTCCAAGGGAGTTGAGTAAGAGAACAAAGTATTAACTATTAAAAAAGAGTAACAATGTCAAAAATTGATTTGATCTCTGGTGAATGGACCGACCTTGTTTTTGCCGGACGTAACCAGGCTTACGGTGCCTATCAGCTAAGAAAAGGTACTGGTAAGAGAAATGTTATCTCTATCATTGCTGTAGTCGCATTAGTCTTGTTGTGTCAAATCGGTCTTTCTTTAAAGAAAGCCGCTGACGCAGAAGCCCGAAAGAGAGCAGCCATGACGGAGGTCGTTGAACTTTCTAAGTTGGAACAGCCTAAGAAAAAGGCTGAAGTAAAACAACAAAAGAAAATTGAACTTGAACCTGAAAAGGTTGTTGAGCGAGTAAAGAGTTCTATCAAGTTTACCGCACCTGTTATCAAGAAAGACAACGAGGTGAAACCTGAAGAAGAATTGAAAACTCAAGATGAATTGATGAAAACGAAAACCGCTATCGGCGCCATTGACGTAAAAGGTAATGACGACAAGGGTGGTGAAGTATTGAAACTTAAGGAAGCAGTTGCTCAACCTGAGCCTAAACCTGAAGTTGAGAACAAGGTATTCGATGTCGTTGAGCAGATGCCATCATTCCCTGGTGGTAATGCTGCCTTGATGAAGTATTTGAGCGAAAACGTTAAGTATCCTGTAGTGGCACAAGAAAATGGTGTGCAGGGACGTGTGGTAGTTTCTTTCGTCGTAGAGAAAGATGGACATATCACAGACGTTAAAGTAGTTCGTTCAGTAGACCCTTCATTGGATAAGGAAGCTGCTCGCGTAGTTAGAAGCATGCCGAGTTGGATTCCTGGTAAGCAAAATGGCTCAGCCGTACGTGTGAAATACAACGTGCCTGTTTCGTTCAGATTGCAATAATATGAATTATAAATTATCTTACTTTATCGTAGGATTAACACTCTCTGCTTCTCTTTTGGTTTCTTGCCAAAACAAGAAGTCAAAAGATGGCAGAACAGATACTTATTCGTCAGGAGCAATAACTTTTGCTTCTGACGAAAGTTTTAGTCCTGTTATCGAAGAGGAGCGCGAGCTCTTCGAGTTTACGTATCCGGATGCCAAGCTGACTCCCATCTATACGAACGAGTCAGATGCCATTAACAAACTTCTCAAGGGAGAGGTGTTCATGGCCATAACGTCGCGTGATTTCACAAAAGAGGAGTTGGAAAGTTTGAAAGCAAACAAACAGTTTCCTCGCTCTATCAAGTTCGCATACGATGGACTTGCATTGGTTCAGAATAAAAACAACACGGATTCTTGTATCAGTGTTGACAATATAAGAAAAATATTAAACGGAGAAATCACTAAATGGAGTCAAATCTATCCTCATTCCAAGATTGGAGACATCACGGTAGTATTTGACAATCCCAACTCTTCAGCCGTTCACTACGTCGAAGATTCCATCCTTGGAGGGAAGCCCATTGCGAATAAAAACGTAGCCGCAGTCAAAAAGACAGAAGAGGTTATTAAATATGTAGAAGAAAACAAGGGTGCCATTGGCATTATTGGCAGCAATTGGCTCAATGATAAGCGTGACACCACTAACCTTACTTTCAAGAAAGAAATACGCCCGATGGCTGTTTCTTCAATTCCGGTGGCCAATGTGCAAAACAGTTGGAAGCCTTATCAGTACTACTTCTATAATGCCAATTATCCTTTAGTGCGTACTTTATACATTCTATTGAATGATACCCACATGGGGCTACCCACAGGCTTTTCCAATTTTATTATCTCACAGGATAAGGGTCAGAAAATTATTCTGAAGTCGGGATTGCTGCCCGCTTATGGAAATTTAACTATACGAAATGTTCGTGTTTCAGAATAAAAATGTACTTTTGACCACGAAAAGACTGACAAACAAAACGTGAGGAGCGTTGAGTTATCAACAAACAAAAGAACGTAGAAGATTATGAAAGCAGTTAAATATTTACTGATAGGAGCATTGTTACTAGGATTTTCAGCTCCATCAATGGCGCAAAATGATGTTGCCATCAAACAAGCGACTCAGATTATCAAGTCAACAAGTCCTCAGACTGTCGAAAAGGCACTGAAGGGTATCGTCAAAGCAAACAAAAAGAATCCAGCTGTATTAGTGGGAATTGGCAGAGCTTTCTTAGAACAGAAAAATACTGAATTAGCGATGAAATATGCTGATTTGGCTATGGCTCGTGATAAGAAATATTCTCCTGCTTACATTTTGGCAGGTGATGTTGCTGTGGCCAAAGACGACGGTGGTGCTGCTGCAGGATGGTATCAGCAGGCAAAATATTTTGATCCCAAAAACCCAGATGCCTACTTCAAGTATGCCAATATCCTCCGTGGTCGTAGCCCCGAAGAGGCTGTGGCAAATCTCAATGAGCTTCGTGCACAGCGTCCAGATATAGCGGTTGATGCGCTCGCTGGTCGAATATATTACAACTCCAATATGCTTGACAAGTGTATGCAAGCGTACGAGAAAGTAGACAAGAGCAAGCTCGAAGATGTAGATATTACCAATTATGCCATGGCAGGTTACCTCTCGCAGAAGCGTCAGAAGAGTTTGGATATGGCGCTTTATGGACTCAGTAAGAATCCACGCAACGCAGCTTGGAACCGTCTGGCATGCTATAACTGCACTGACGAAGGTAAAGTTGAAGAGGCTCTGAAATATGCTGACCGCCTTTTCAACGCTTCTGATAGTGCGAAGATTTCTGGATACGACTATACTTATTATGGTCAGGCATATTTAGCCAACAAGCAATATGACAATGCAGTTGATATGTTCAAGAAGGCTTTGACCGCCAATGCTGACAATAAGGATTTGGCTAATAGCAACAAGAAAAGTCTTTCTGATGCTTATTTGGCTAAGGGCGACTATGCCAATGCCATTTCTTATTACGAAGAATATCTGAAGAATGTAAAAGAACCTACCGCGACAGATTTGGCTGGGTTGGGATCAATCTATACGACCATGGCAGCAAGTCAGACAGGTGAAGAACAGAAAGCCACTTATCTGAAAGCTGATGAGGTATATAGGCAGTTGGGTGAGAAATTCCCTGCCAACATCGACTTCGCTAATTTCTTGCGTGCTCGAGTAAATTCTAATCTGGATCCTGATACCAAGCAGGGATTGGCAAAACCATTCTATGAGGCGTTGGCCAACTCTCTGAGTCAAAAGGCAAATCGTGATAATGTGGACAATACTCGTTTGATCGAAGCTTACAGATACTTGGGTTACTACTACTTGCTCAAGGAAGATAAATCAACAGCCAACGGCTATTGGAAGAAAGTTTTGGAGTTGGATCCAGAGAACGAAACAGCCAAGCAAGCTTTGAGTATCAAATAATCAATAAAAAAGAATAAGTTGAGGAGGGTGAAATTACATTTCATCCTCTTTTCGTTTGTATGCTCCATTATTTGTTTATTCACGATACTGACCAAACTTCAACGAACATCAAATAATAAGAGGCTGTTTTGACACGCAAAACAGCCTCTTGTACCATCAAACCCAGTGGGTAGTTCAATCCTCGTTAAGATTTATCTTTCACACCTCACCAGGTCGTAACTTTCGTTTATTCCATATCTTTATTCTGGAAGAGAAATAGCCTCGTTAGGGCATACCTCTGCACAAGTTCCGCACTCTGTGCAAGCTTCTGGATCAATAGAATAAATGTCGCCTTCAGAGATGGCGCCTACTGGGCACTCATCGATACATGTACCGCATGCGATACAGTCGTTTCCAATTACGTAAGCCATAGATGTTAACTTTTAAGTATTCAATAATGTTTTTGTATAATAGTCTTGGTAGATACCTACTTTTAACCATGCAAAGATACATCTTTTTATTTTGAATACCTATAAGTAGGTAGTGTTTTTTTGTTAATTTATCTCTATTCTTATTTCACAAGCATCTATGAGGGACATTTAAATGCTGGTTATTACATCTTGATGATGTGTTTATGGACATTCAGTTCTGTTTTATTCTTGGCCGATTTTTACCTCCATCCTGTGACTTTCATCGGCGTGTTGTCGCATGTTTATGATATTTTTCGTAACTTTGCGATTGATAATCATCAAATTTAGATTCCATGCGTAAAGTAACGATCAAGGACAAAACGTTCAGAACGTTCATCCCGGAAGCTGATATCTTGGAGCGGGTGAAGGCGGTTGCCGAGCAAATCAATACCGACTTGGCAGGCAAAGAGCCGCTGTTTCTCGCCGTGTTGAATGGCTCTTTCGTGTTTGCGGCCGACCTGATGCGATACATCACGATTCCCAGCGAGATATCGTTTGTCAAGTTGGCTTCGTATCAGGGCATCGCCTCCACGGGTGTCATTAAGGAAGTGATAGGGCTCAATGAGGACATCACCAACCGACATGTGGTCATTGTTGAGGATATCGTAGACACAGGAGCTACGATGCGTCGCATGATCGAAACGTTAGGTACGCGCGGTCCGGCATCGATAGACATTTGTACTTTGCTACTGAAGCCCGGCAAGTTGAGCGTTCCTTTGGACATCAAATATGTGGCCATGGAGATTCCAAACGACTTCATCGTGGGTTATGGACTTGATTACGAACAACAAGGAAGAAATTTAAGAGACATTTATACATTAGTAGAAGAATGAAAAATATTGTAATATTCGGTGCGCCTGGATCAGGAAAGGGCACCCAGAGCGATCGGTTGATTGCAAAGTATGGTTTGGGACACATCTCCACGGGTGACGTGTTGCGCAGTGAAATCAAGAACGGTACGGAACTGGGCAAGACTGCCAAGGCCTATATCGACAAGGGACAGTTGATTCCCGACGAACTCATGATTGACATCCTGGCCAGTGTGTACGATAGTTTTGGCAAGGATCACAAGGGGGTTATCTTTGATGGTTTCCCGCGTACCATCCCTCAAGCCGAGGCTTTGAAGCAGATGTTGGCCGACCGCGGTCACTGTGTAGCAGCAATGATTGAACTGGATGTGCCAGAAGATGAACTGATGAAGCGCCTCATCCTACGTGGACAGGAGAGCGGTCGTACCGATGATAACGAGGAAACCATCAAGAAGCGTTTGAATGTTTATCACTCTCAAACCGCTCCTTTGATTGAATGGTATAAAAAAGAGGGTATTCATCATCACATCAACGGCTTGGGTGAATTAGAAAGAATCACGAAAGATATTACTTCTGAAGTTGATAAACTTTAAGCATTCGTTTACGCTTCATGCCAGAGCTTTAAGTGAAGTTTGACATGAAGCGTAAAAAACCAATGCTTTATTTGTTAAACATTACGCTTGTTCATTATTTGTTCTGTTTATTTTATTTTTAGTATATCAATAGACAGATTCATAAGGAAGGCAATCTTGGCTGTTGGTGGCCAATGGGTTCTTGTTTGCTAATCATATATTTATAACAGGTTAAGATTTAAAGTAATTATGGCTTCCAATTTCGTAGACTATGTAAAGATTTGCTGCCGTTCGGGTAAGGGCGGCCGGGGATCCATGCACCTTCGTCATGTAAAGTACAACTACAACGGCGGACCCGACGGTGGTGACGGCGGAAAAGGGGGCAGCATCTATCTCCGTGGAAACCATAACTACTGGACGCTGTTGCACCTCAGGTACGACCGACACATCTTTGCCGAGCACGGTGGCAATGGTGGTCGCGACAAACGACACGGCACCGACGGCAAGGATGTTTATATCGACGTGCCTTGCGGAACGGTGGTGTACAATGCCGAGACGGGCAAGTATATCTGTGATGTCACCGAGGATGGACAAGAGGTGCTGTTGCTCAAGGGCGGCAGAGGCGGACTGGGCAACTTCCAATTCCGCACGGCTACCAATCAGGCACCGCGCTATGCGCAACCCGGCGAGCCCATGCAGGAACTCACTATCATACTCGAACTGAAGCTGTTGGCCGATGTTGGCTTGGTTGGATTCCCCAATGCGGGCAAGTCAACCTTGGTGTCAGCCATATCCAGCGCACGCCCCAAGATAGCCAACTATCCGTTCACCACGCTCGAACCCTCCTTGGGCATCGTTGAATACCGTGACCACAAATCGTTCGTCATGGCCGACATTCCGGGCATCATCGAAGGAGCGAGTGAGGGAAAGGGGCTCGGACTTCGTTTCTTGCGACATATTGAGCGCAACTCCCTGCTGCTCTTCATGGTTCCGGGCGATACCGATGACATCAAGAGAGAATACGAAATCTTGCTCAACGAGTTGCGAACGTTCAACCCCGACATGATGGACAAGCATCGTGTCTTGGCGGTAACGAAGTGCGATTTGCTGGATGACGAACTCATTGAGATGCTTCATGAAACCCTGCCTACCGACCTTCCCGTGATTTTCATCTCTGCCGTGACGGGAAAAGGACTCAACGAACTGAAGGACATTCTGTGGCAAGAACTCAACAGTGAGAGCAACAAACTCAAGGGAATCATTGCCGAGGACAATCTGGTGCACCGTGACAAAGACCCTGACAAGTTTGCCGCAGAGATGGCAGATGAGGGAGAGTTCGCCGAGATAGAATATGTCAGCGATGATGATCTCGACGATGTCGCCGACCTGGAAGATTTTGAATACGAGGACTTGGACGATTAACCAGGGCTTCGATACTACCAAACAACGATATTTTGACCAACCCACAACTCACATATCATTCGCTGCACCCGCGTGTAAGAGCATTCTCTTCCACGCGGAAAGGTGGAATGAGTGAAGGTAGGTATGGTGAATTTAACATCAATCCTTATTGCGGAGACGCTCCCGATGCGGTCATGATTAACCGCAAGGCCTTGTGTGCCGAGCTGCAAATAGACGATGCCCACATGTTAATGGCGCACCAGGTTCATGGCACCGAGGCCCGAATCATCGCAGAAGAGTTCTTCTCCCTCTCGCCGTCTACACGTCAGCGGTTGCTCGAAGGCGTTGACGCACTCATCACGGCCATCCCCCATGTTTGTATCGGTGTGTCAACAGCCGACTGCATCCCCGTGCTGTTGTACGATGAAGAGCACCATGTGGCTGCTGCCGTGCACGCTGGTTGGCGCGGAACGGTGGCGCACGTCGTGCAAAAAGCCGTTGCGGCGATGCAACAGTCCTATCACACGCAGCCCGCACATCTGCATGCTTGTATCGGACCGGGCATCTCGTTGCGTCATTTTGAAGTGGGCGATGAGGTGTATCAGGCCTTCGCACAAGCCGGCTTCAACATGCCTGCCATCAGCCAACAGATGGACAAATGGCATATCAACCTGCCCGAATGCAACCGCTTGCAACTGCTTGAGGTGGGCGTAAGTGATGACCGAATCCTATCCACCGGCATCTGTACTTACGAGCAGGTGGATGCATATTTCTCGGCCCGGCGGTTAGGCATCCAGTCGGGGAGAATCTATAACGGCATCATTTTGTTGTAAACCATGCAGGCAGCACCGCCCCCGGCAACTGGGAGTAGTGCCTTGTCTGCACATTATTTTTGTTGATCAATGAAACTACATTTAAGAAATATACTCTTGGCTGCAACCACCATTGTGACGCTGTCTGCGTTTGCACCCGTGGTTAACCAATTCACTGCGGCCGAACAACAGCAAATCAGCATCTCCACACCCCATCTGTTTGACAAGGAAAAATCGTTTTCAATCGACTTCACACAGCTCAAGGACAACGAATATTCGTTTCCGCTTCCTGTGGGAAAGCCCAAAACCTTGCCCAATCTCTACATGGAGATAGCAACCAAGAAGGGCGATGCCGTGAAGGCCATGTTCGGCGGTGTGGTTCGCTTGTCACGCAAGTTTCCCGAATACGGCCATGTGGTGGTGGTTCGCCACCCCAATGGTTTGGAAACCGTTTATGGCAACAATGCGCAAAATTTGGTTAAGGTTGGCGAAACGGTCAAGGCGGGACAAACCCTCGCCATCGTGGGTGAGCGGGCTGGCAGAGTCTATTGCACCTTTGCCATTATGGTGGACGGCAAGCGCATCCGTCCCGAAATCATCATCGAGAGCAATAGCCATCAGCTCAGGCGTCGAATGATTCAATGCACAAAAAAGGGCCGTCATGTGGATGTGGCCGTGGTGTCCGACCAGGAACGACGACTGGGTGTCGATCCCGACAATCCCTTCGCGCAAGGTGATTCGTTCCAGTTGAATTTGGCTGAGGTGGAAAAATCGGGTCATTGGGCGTTTCCTCTACCTGGTGCCAAGCTCATCAGTCCCTACGGAGGCAGGCGAGGTCATAGCGGATCAGACCTCAAAACCAAGCCGAAAGATGAAATCTTGGCCGCCTTTGATGGTGTAGTGACCCTTTCCAGGCGGCATTATGGGTACGGAAATTGTATTACCATCAAACACCGGTATGGCTTTGAAACGCTGTACAGTCATCAGTACAAAAACCTGGTCAAGGTGGGGCAGCGCGTGAAAGCCGGCGATGTCATTGGGCTCACGGGGCGTACGGGCAGAGCCACCACAGAGCATTTGCACTTGGAAGTGAAGTTCAGGGGAAGGCGAATGAATCCGAACGTGATATTCGACATACCGAATCGCAAATTGCAGAATGTGACGTTAACATTGACGAAGTCGGGCCGCGTTACCGCAAAGCGCAACCGCTAAACCGTGAAATAACGCACGGCATCGCTAAGTTGATGCTGTGCTGCATGGGACATTCTGTAGAATGAGGAGTGAAAAGTAGGGCGTTCTTGGATTAAATTCTTATAAGGAGTTTGTAACTATCTGAACGTTAAGTTGTTGTAAAAATAGAAACAGACTTTCTAATAGCATGGAGATTAGGGGCCAATGTCATGCAGATTGGCCTGTAAAGTCATGTAGATTGGCCTTCAATAGCATGGAGATTAAAATCCCGTCATAAACACCCTTCCTATCCAAGTCATTCTTTCGTGTTTTCTCTCGTGTATTCTAAAATTCGCTGTTCCAAATCTTCGTGCTTGGGGCCTACAATGGTTTGGGGCTTTCCTTTTGTCGGAATCACTAAGAGAGTGGGGAGGGCACCAATGCCTAAATCAGCCGCCAATTTCTTCTCTTGGTCATAATTAACCTTATAAAACTTGATTTTTCCAGCGTATTTTTTGGCCAATTCGTCAATCAATGGCGACAAGCGTTTGCACGGTATGCACCAGTTGGCCCAAAAGTCGATGACGCACGGCACATTGTCGCGATAGGTATAAGGTGTGGAAGCAGTGTAATCCCACACATGATCTAAGAAATAGGTACGCCCGATGTCAGTGGGCTTGCCCGTTTCAACGACGATGTCAGATTTGGAAACAGATTTGTAAACGATGGCATTTTCATCGTATGCTTGAAAGTAGATGGATGCTTTCGTGAAATCAACGGACAGCAATCCATGTTGCAAAATGCCGTTACCTAAGAACGAGTCAGCGGCCTCTTTCGTTATTGCTATGGCTGTTTCCCATTCCGTATGCGCTATTTTAAGGGAACACGAATTTGTAACACTCAGCTGTTGGCATTGCTCTTGAGAGAGTGTTAGCTCAGCCGATTGATCTAAGCGCAAGGGCAGACTGACGTTCTGTTGATTCACCAGGACCGGCAAAAGCAATACTTGTTGAGGAGCTTCGTTCAACCTTATTCGATTAGACAATTTCATGAAATCGGGTCGATAGGGCGCAGAGATGGTTAGTTTGTTATTTTTTGCATCGATGGTAAGCACCACGTTGCGAAACATGTCCATGCCCAACAGTCCTTTGACATTCTGCTCACGATAGGTAGCTGGGGCAGATTCCATCGCGAACGACTGCTTTTCGGCATACAAACTTTTACCTAATGATAGTGTGTGGGTGGTGTTTTGAACCGTTTCGGGCGTTGACTTTTCTTCTTGAAACAACACAGTCTTCTCGTTTAACGCCAACACGAAAAGGGCAGGTTGGTTGTCCAACGTCATGGCCAACGCCATTTCACCCTGACGCAGTAATTGATAATCAAACGTCTCTTGCGAAGTGTTGTTCACCTGTGCCTTGGCAGTTGTAGGAATATTGGCCAACAACAATAAGATATAGATAAGTAATGAATGTAAGCGCATCTTGATAAAATTATAATTTATGAATGGTAACTTTAAACACTTGTTCATGGCGACGAATCGTCAGTTCGGCCTCCTGATCTTTGATATCCTTAAAAATATCAATGATAGTCATTTCACTTAAAGGCAACGCGGTGATGTCATGGCCATTGACAGCCGTCACTTCATCGCCAATTTCAACTTGTGGTTGGGTGGTTCCCCATATCGTAGTAACCTCAAAACGCTGGTTGACTGGCAAAATTCCCACAGTCCATGTTTGCTTTTTATTTGCGAAATCGGCTGTGGAAGTTTCGTAGGGTTGGAAATAGAACCTACCTCGCGGATAGTCAATGGTTACTGTGCCATGCTGCAATAGTTCGGCTCCTAAAATTGTGGGGATGCCCGCTGCCGCCATTGCCGGCGCATTTTCAAACTTTTTCCCGTTGATGGTAAACGGCGCCATGCGTACATATTTCAAAGGTTTCGGCTTGGCCAATCCTTCTAATCCAGCACCCACAGACCCCACTCCCTCGCAGGTAACGGTGGCAGCTTGTGCTTGCGAAAGACGATGAAAGTCGTCTTCGCTCAACGTGAGCAGTTCAGGAACGCCCGTGTCAAACATCATCTGTACGGATTGGTCCTTGAACGTTAATGGAAAATTAACATGCCATGTTGGCGAATAGTCCAAGGGAATGCCGTCAGACAGTTTAAGTCCTTTTGGGCGATAGGGATAAAATAGGCGAAGTTGTTGCGCACGTCCGTCGATACTAATCACCACATTTTTAAACGCATCGCCACCAAGAATGCCCACCACGCCTAAATCACGAAAGCCTTGTATCTCGGGCAACGCAATCGTGTTGAGTGTGGTAAAGCGCAAATATCTACCTATCTTCACCTCCGGCAGGGTAGCTTTTGAATAGCTGTTGGCCTGTCCGTTCATGTCGGTTGTTACCTGTTGGCCTCCCGTCAACTTACCCTTTGCCTGCTCTATCTCACGCCACATGGTGGCTGTCTGTCCGCCCGTGTCTAAGATGTATTTATGGCAACGCCCCTTCACTTCAACCGGAATGATGATTCGTCCATACTTCACCTCATACGCAATGGTGTCAGCATAACGATTGATTGCCGTCGCCTGAGCTAAACACGACATGGGGTGGACAGCCAAAAATGTGAGAACAAGTGTAACAATATATCTCATAGCCAGCGTTGAATGATTGATTTGAAATCTATTTCAAAAAGATTGCTTGATGTTACTTCATCAATGAATGGGCCACATGCCTTGTTGATTTATTTCCTGGTGCTGTTTTTTTCTTGCAATACTTTTTTCACTGCGTTTGCCACATTGACGATGCCACCCGAGATGGAAATGTCTGAATAAGTAAAGAGGTCGTTCACCTTACGGTCGTTCACCACAATCGTTTTCTCTATTTCCATGTCTTGCATGGGTGTCACGGAGTTGTTGAGTAACTCGCGAACCTCTGCGGCGGTGAGTTTTGGGAAGTAAGACCTTACCAATGCAGCGGCTCCGGCCAAGGTTGCGGCAGCCATTCCTGTGCCGGTAGACAGGCCATACGTGTTTCCCACCCCTGCGCTGTATATTTCTTTTCCTGGTGCGTGAATGTCCAATTCGGTTTTTCCATAGTTGGCTTTCAACGATGGCTTGCCCAACTTGTCACTGGGTGCGACGATCATTAAGTTGGTTAGTTCGTGTCCGGCAATCATCTTCCGGTTAGGATAATAAGTGGTTTTTTGCAAATCTTGCGCACTCTCTGTTACCGGAACAATCGCCAGCACATCGTGCTGTTCGGCGTAGTAAAGTGCGTCGGCAATCCACTTACGCTCTACGGGAGGGAACAACGTATTCTGCGACGGTAGCAACATTACCTTAGCTCCATGGTCAACAGCATATCTTATGGCCAATGCCACGTCTTTTAAATAAGGGTCGCCAGCTGTGGTTGCACGCAGGGGCATGATGCGGGCAGCATTGCAAATGCCGTCGGCTCCCTTACCATTGCCACGGATGGCCGCGATGATAGATGCCTCCATGGTACCTACGTTTGCGTCTTCGGTCAGCAAATCGGCATTACCGTAATGGTTGTCAAGCAAGTTATAGGGGTCATCTCCCACGATGGTCTGTCGGTTATCGGTGCTGTGTTTCTGCAAATAGCTTTCGTATTCCTGCTGAGCTTGCTTGATAGGCGTACCCGCCATTTCTACATCATATATCTTCTTCCACGAATTAGTCTTTGCCAAGGGGAAGCTGTAGCCTAAAATCATGAAAGCCATGTCTGACAATAAATCTTTCGGAGCATTCTTGTCATACAGCGTCTCGAACTCTTTTTGCGTAATTTCTTGACCGGGGAACCGTTCTTTCAGCTTCTTGTCAAACACCTTGGTATAGTGTTTCACCATCTTGGCAGCCAAGATTCCGGCGTAACGTGAAGCCAATGGCGATTCGTACACAATGGTGTCACGATAGTAGTGATACTCCTGGACGTTTGCAGGCGGTGCCACTTCTACCATCTCATCGCCTTGGAAGCGAAAGAAACGCTTGCCGTCTGAAATGTAGTCGGCATACTTTTCTCGTAGTCTGAAGTATTCGCGATCCCCCTGGTTCATGGTGGAAGTCATGGCAATCGTTGTTCCGTCTTTGTCAATCCCGCCAAGGAAATTCCATCCATGCACGTCATCAACCAGTCCGTTGCCGTCATCATCCTTTCCATTCAGTTTTTCTTTTTTGTTCTGCCAAATCATGGTTTGGTAATCCTCATGCATCAAATCGATGCCTGACCCGATGAGTGCTACCGTGATGGGTTTGGCTTTTCGGCCTTGAAGCAAACGATAAGCCTCGTTGACACCAATACCATAAACCTTATCTTGGGTAGGAGAGAGATTGTACCAATCCAACTCTTTCTGAGGCAACTCCTGTGAATGAATTTTGACAATGCTTACTGGTTGAAACAAGAGGCATAAGGCCAGTAAACCGATATGATAGAACTTAAAATTTTTCATAATTGATATTGATGAATGATATATCGTGAGTTTAATTCGTTAAATGTGATTCTCGTACAACGAAGTGTGAGGAACTACTGTGCGGTTGACATGTCGCCAATGTGCTGAAGGTCAACTTTGAAGTTGTTTTTAAAGTAGTTAATCACCACTTCGTACTTTTGTTTAACCTTGTTATGAGACAAAAGTCCATCGGCTGTTTGCAACTCGCTGGCAGGCGTAGATACGATTGTTTGCAAATAGTCGTACCAATCTTCGCGCACACTGTTTTTATGTCGGTCGTCTATAAAACCCGCATCCAGACTTCCATCCACATCTGTACCGTAGGTAGATATGGCAGCAAACGCCTCTGGAATAGCTTCACGGAGGGCACCTCTGTTGATGGTAGGATAAATACGGCGCAACAACAATTTGCAAAGCTCGATGCGAAATTCGTCTTTCTCTTGTCGTGTCATCTTTTCAATAGCACTATTTCCATGATTGACGGCAAAGAATTCGTATCCTTCAAACGCATTGACAGGCTTGTAATCGTCATGAGTTGGTTCTGTTGTGTATCCTCCTTCTAAATAATACAGCTCGCTGCAAAGCAGAATACGCAGCGGTAAATGTTTCTTCAAAAAGCTGCTTGGAAAGAGGTTCAAGAACTCTGTCTGCAACATTTTTACTTGCTCTCCCACATATTTCTCGTCAGGTAGCTGGTATAAATACCCTTCATCAGCCATTCGTTCTTTGCTCCACAGATAGTTTCTCGTTACGCCCCAATCGAATTCCGAAGGTTGGTATTTATAAAGAACCAATGTGCCTGTTTGCTCAAAGATGCGCTGAATGGCAGCATCGTATGGATGGTTGCCTTGCGGTAGGCGATGAGATTCGAAAGCGTCCTTCTGCTCTTGAATAGACGAAATGGGGTCTTCATTTCCACAGCTGATGAGGAGAAAAGCTGTTAGTATGTATAAAAAATAATGTTTCATCTTGTCAATTGTTTATCAATTAATCCAATTCCGGATTGCGTTGTCTTACTTCTAATGGAATGGGCAATACATATTTGCTGCTGTTTTGTTCCAGCTTGTAAGTTGTGGTTTGTCCACTCACGATGGAAAACTTGTGTTCGATGGCTGGCATTCCTTGTCGTTTTAAGTCAAACCAACGATGATCTTCAAAGCAGAGTTCACGTCTGCGCTCTTGCAAACAGAAGTCAATGAGCTTATTTGCATCTGTGATGTTGACGGGTTGATAGGTACCCGTGAAACGAGATGCGCGTAAAGTGTTCAGGTCACTTAATGCGGCTTGTCTTAGTTTTTCATCCTTATTTTGTAAATACAAGCGTGCGTTTGCTTCTGCTCGGTTAAGATATGCTTCGGCAACGCGCATTCCCTTGGTGGGATTTTGCGGCACTTTGTCGCTTTTACGTCCTACCAATAGATGTTTCTCCGGCATGAAACCATTCATGGTAAGATAACTGTAGAAGTAAGCTTCACGTCGGATGTCATCGGGTTCGTAAAGTGATTCCAAGGTTTTGCTCACCGTAAAAGCGGGCAATTTGCCGAAGTCGATGTGCGGATTGATACCTACAAAGAAGGCATCATATTCGCCATTGATAGAATATCCCCATATCAATTCAGGACTGTCACTGTTGTACACTCCCCCTTTTGCCATGTCGTACAACACAATACCTTGCCAATCGTCGTATGTATAGTATTTGCTTAGCTGCCTTAGGGTAGGTTTTTGGGCGATCACGGCATTGCTGTAGCGTACCGACTCAGCCCATTTCCCCTCGTATAAGTATAGGCGTGAGAGCAAAAGGTCAACAGACAAGGGTGATACGGTGTAGACGCTGGCTTTATACTCACCGCAATTCTGCCACAGTTTTTTAGAGGTTAACAGGTCTTTTTCTATTTGTTGATAAACCTCTGCCACGGTGTTACGCTTAGGAAACTCATCTTTTACCGTCGATTTCAGTATTAATGGAACCCCCAAAGCGTCATTCAATGCTGGGTTAGCTGTATTGTAAGCAGGCGCGAAAGTGTTGACAAGCAAGAAATAATAAAACGAACGAAGTGCCAAAGCCTCTGCCTCAATCTTTTGTTTAGCTATGCTCGAGCCTGAAACTTTTGGCAGTTGATCAATCACTACGTTGCAACCATTGATCCAATGATACAACTGTTGCCACGAATTGCTCCAGGGAATGTTGTTCTTTTGCATTTGCTCAAACATGTCATTAGCCCATGTAAATACGGCTGCTCCGGCACGAAGAGCATCTTCCTGATTGGTGGCGTCCGAATAATTGCTTTCAACATCGTCTGTCAACAGTTCCAGATATGAAAAAATTGGAGTGTGCGAAGCGTATCCATCGCCTAACAATAACTCTTCCAAGTCGGATGTCGTACTGGGGCGCACCTCGTCTTGACTGCTTTCAGACAAGAAGTCATTACAACTCGAAAGCAGTAATGCGATGCATGAAATGTATAGATAAATATGCTTTTTCATAAAACTATGTGTCTGATTTTTTAAATTCCAATATTCAAAGTCACGCTATAAGTAGGCGTAATGGGCTGTGCGCCAGTCGCCACTTCGGGGTCGATACCCTTGTAATCTTTGCTCACCACGATGAACGGATTGCTCACAGAACCGCTTATAGACAGATTATTGAGCGACATTCGTTGTATCAATTTCGTAGGAACCGTGTACGACAGCGAAATGTTGTTGCAGCGCATGAACGACGCGTTGACTACTCTTGCTGTAGAATAGTTGTACAAACGATGCGCATATTCGTTCGATCCATTCGGCAAGTATACCATGGGTATGTTATGATTAGGAATGGAAGGTATCTGCGTATGCTGCTCATCACCAGGTTTTTGCCAACGGTTCACCATTTCTTTAGACAGATTACTGTAGGCCGATGGCGTGCTGTTGTTGAGATAATCTTCGCTGAACAAATCGGTTAAGAAGCGTTTTCCGCCCAACGCAATCGAAAAAGAAGAGGACAGGGTGATTGATTTCCAACGCAATACGGTAGACAAACCGCCCGAAATATCGGGCTCTGTAGTACCTGCATACTTCATGTACGAGGTCGCATCCAATTTGTCAGCACCCTCTTCGATGGTTGGAATGCGGAAAAGCGGATAACCACCCTGCGCATCTAAGCCTGCGAAATCCCAAGCCCAGAAAGCACCAACCGGATAACCTTCTTTGTGAATGGAACCACCTGAGGCAGCACGCCAGTTCTGATTTTCGGCCATCGTCGACTTGATTTCATTGAAGTTTTTCGCCGTGTTAACCGAGATGTTCCATACCCAGTCTTTGGTTCTGATGGGCGTAAAGGTAGCCGTAAACTCAAATCCATAGTTATTCATGTTGCCCCCATTGATAGGCATGAACATCACGCCATATTCGTATGGTACGGCTTTCGAAACGATAAGGTCGGTTGTATGCTTGGAATAATACTCGGCACTGAAAGCAATTCGGTTTTTCCACAAGCCAAAGTCTACCCCCAGGTTAATGCTCTTGGTTTTTTCCCAACGCAAATTATCATAAGGCAACGATTTTATTTTCAGCATGTAACGGCCTGTTCGAAGATCAATGAAGTCGCGCCCACGTCCTAATTCTGCAATCAAATCAGGACCATAGTTGCTTGCTACATTGCCTTGCCACCCGTACGAAGCGCGGAAATTAAAGTCGCTAATCCAACGAATGTCTTTTATCCATGGTTCGTTGATGATGTTCCAGCGTGCTCCAGCCGACCATACAGGCAAGAAACGGTTACGCTCATCTTGTCCGAAGCGGTTGGATGCGTCGGAACGAATGCTTGCCGAAAAGATGTAACGCTCATCATAGCTATACATACCCGTGGCAAACATGCCCACAGTATTTATCTTACGATCGATGATAGCGTTATTGAATTGATGGTAAAGATCGTTCTCTATCCAGCGTGAGGCATCCAACGGGTCGATAACCTGACGTGGAGGAAAGATGATAGATTTGCCCCGGTTGGGGAAGTAACCATACAACGTGGTGTTGTAGCCGTCGTACTTATTGCTTCTAATCTCGCTTCCAGCCATCAAACTCATGCGATGCAGCTCACCGAAAATCTTGTTGTACGACAGTGTGCCGCGTAAGGTATAATTGGTGTTACGATTCTCGGTGGTATTGAGTTCGCCACCATGAGGCAAGCGAGATTTCTTATATTCCAGTTCGCCAGGCTCATACAGCCCAAACTCGTAACCACGAAGATTGGAAATAAAGAAACTCTGTTCGTCGGCGAACGATGACCCCACCACGTTGGAAAGATTATAGCCAAACAAGCCTTCAAACTGCAATCCCTGCAAGATGGTCCACCGTAAGTTGGCAGATAATGCCACAGAATTTGTCGTATTGGTGTTGCCCGTACAATCCATCTCGTGCAAAATGTTGTACATACGTCGGTTGGCGTCCTGCGATTTCGCATAATAAAACAAACTCCCGTCTTCGTTATAGGCTGGTATGGCACGATTGATGGTAGACGCATATTGATAAGGATCTACCCTGAAAAAGCCGTTCGTCTTGTTAGAAGCGGCGTTCAGGCGCACGCCCAAGTTGATTTTATCGCTCAAGCGGGTGTCGATACTCACCGATGCACTGTAATTCTTGGCATCGTTACCAACTGAAATGCCGTTAGTGAACGAACTATTGATGGACGCATAATACTTAAAACGGTCGGTACCACCACTCAGACTAACGCTGTGATTGTGACTTACTGAGTGGCGAAATAACTCCTTAAACCAGTCGGTGTTGTTCATGCGAACCTTCTCAACTCCTTGTTGAAATTGTGCGTACGATATCTCTTTGCGCAAATATTGCCCCAGCAATCCCTCGTAACCGATGCGCTCCAACGGTCGGTTGGCTTCGCTCACCAATCCTCTTCTATATATTTCTTCGGACACATCTACACGCTCAGAAGAGTTCATCAAGTTCATCTGACTATAATAGATGCGCGGCGCAACGGTCATGCCGCCGCTATAATTGACTGATACTCGGCCGGCTTTACCTTGCTTGGTAGTGATGATAATGACGCCGTTGGCTGCTTTCACTCCATACATCACTGTTGCCGCTGCATCTTTTAGCACCGATATGGTCATGATGTCGTTGGGACTCAGCCAAGAAATAGAATTTCCCACAAAATTCTTGATCATGTCAAAATTGTCTTGCGAGATGCTTCCTAAAGCATCTAAGTCGCGCGGCTTAAAAGGCAACGGATCTTCTTGTATGATGCCATCCACCACCCAAACAGGCTCTTGGTTGCCCAACAGGGTGGAGGTACCACGCACGCGCACCTTCTGAGCCGTTCCTACTAATCCGCTGGTGTTTAACACACTGGTTCCCACAAGTTTGCCTTGTAGCATCTGCTCAATGCTTTGGTGCCCATCGTAAAACAAATCTTCGCTTTTTACGGTGTTGGCAGAGCCAATCATCTCATTCTTTCTAATGCGTTGATAGCCCGTTACCACCACTTCATCTATAAGCTCTACCCCGTCTTCCATCAACACTTTCATTTCCTTCTCGCCCTTCCATGGAAGCAACAGGGGCTTCATGCTGGCGTAGGTAAACTGTAATTTTGGGGCGGCTACGTCGGTCTCCAACCTGAAACGTCCTTCCAAATCGGATTGTGTACCCTGCGAGGTTCCTTTAATAAAAATGGTTACTCCTGGCAATGGTTCTTTGTCGGTAGCCGACAACACAATGCCCTGGATAAGGTGCTTGCGTGGCCCATCGTTTGATTTCGCTTCGGTGGTGCGCAGCGAATCTGTCTGAAAATCGTTTTTCATTGAAGCCGCATACGCATCAAAGTTTACCGCAGCCATTGGTCCTAATAAGCAACAAGTGATGACAATACTTTTCACAACCCATGTGAAAAGTAACTGTTTTGCCGATTGATTATTTGTCATACATCATCAAAATTTAAAGACATTATCCTTTCTTTGTCTTAGTGATACTACATTCGAATTACCTTAAAAACAATCTGGTATTCTTATTTGAGGTGCAAATATAGTGAAAAATATTGCAATAAGTGTGATTTTATCTTCCTTTTTGCAACGTAAAACGCGTTTTATCTTTACGTTGCACGGTTGAGGGAGGGGTAGAACTGTCGAAAAGACGTATCTGTTTAACCTCGTTGGCGCCATTTATCCCATTTCGGCAACGAGGGTAAAGTTGCCCATCACGTTGTGATTTTTTACCAATTATCGCCCCTAAAACGGCAACTGCAAACTTGCAATATAGAAAAAAATGATAGGCATGCGGGATGCAAACAGGCGATTGTTTGGCAAGAAAACTCGCGTTTTACACTTAAAATCTTGTTTTTTCTCCATTAAAACCAGCTTTTTGCCCGTTAATCTGCATCTTATTGCAGGTCAAAGGCATGTGAATTGGCCTCTTAAAGCAATGATATTCGACCAGGAAAGATAGGAAATTCCCGCTTCTCTGATAAGTGATGCGCGTAAAGTATTGGCTATTAGCGATATGCGAAAGTCGCTGATTTTGGGCGTATTTGTGACCAGCGTCGGGGTTGTTTGCAAATTCGCCAAGCATGGAGAGGTGCGTTGTCAAGAAAAATCGGAGTAAGGGAGGGATTTAGTTGACGAGTTTACGAGTTGACGAGTTGACGAGTTGTTAGCTCTTCAGTTCACAAGTTGACGAGTTCTTCAGTTTACAAGTTGACGAGTTTACGAGTTTACGAGCTGTTAGCTTCTTTTCTTATATCGGCTGATACCAAGTACACAGGTTGACGAGTTCATGAGTTGATGGGTAGTTAGCATCTTTGCTTATGTCCGCTAACTCCCATTAACTCCTGCTAACTCCCATTAACTCCCGTCAACTTCCGTTGCCTCTGAGCTATCTTTTCTTGTTCCTATTGGCGCGCTGTTGGCGGTATTTGGCCTTTTGACGGGCCGACCCACTGCCATGCGCGCCAGTGATGTACTGCTTCTTTTTGGCTTTGGTCTTTACCTTTCCATCGTCCTTTTGCTCTTTCGGTGGTTTGCGAAACACCATGCCATTCTCTAAAATATCATCAAAATCGTTCATGTCTGTCAGGTCTGGTTTTGTTAATGATGGAACAGTCGGACGCCTGTCATGGCCATGGCGATGCCATATTTATCGCATGTCTCAATCACATGGTCGTCGCGAATGGAGCCTCCGGCTTGGGCGATGTACGCTACACCGCTCTTGTGCGCGCGTTCAATGTTGTCACCAAAGGGGAAGAAGGCGTCGCTGCCCAAGGCCACTTGCTTGTTTTGGGCTATCCAGGCCTTCTTTTCATCAGCGGTGAGCGGCTCTGGTTTGGTGGTGAAGAATTGTTGCCAAGTGCCGTCTTGCAGCAAATCTTCGCATTCGTCACCAATGTACTGGTCAATGGTGTTGTCACGATCGGCACGGCGAATGTCTTTCTTGAAGGGCAAATCCATGACCTTTGGGCATTGGCGTAGCCACCATGTGTCGGCTTTTTGCCCCGCCAGGCGTGTGCAATGGATGCGGCTCTGCTGTCCGGCACCGATGCCGATGGCCTGTCCGTCCTTCACATAGCATACGCTGTTGCTCTGCGTGTACTTGAGGATGATGAGGGCGATGATGAGATCGCGCTTGGCTTCATCGCTGAAGTGCTTGTTTTTGGTGGGGATATGCATGAAGAGTAAATCGTCATCAAGCTGGATGTCATTGCGTCCCTGCTCGAATGTAATGCCGAAAATCTGTCGCCGTTCGATGGGTGCGGGGACGTAATTGGGATCTATCTGGATGACATTATAGGTGCCTTTGCGCTTTTGTTTTAAGATGTCGAGCGCCTCAGGCGTATAACCGGGTGCGATAACACCATCGCTCACCTCCCGCTTAATCAATGTGGCGGTGGCAGCATCGCAGGTGTCACTCAGTGCTACAAAGTCGCCATACGAGCACATGCGGTCGGCCCCGCGTGCCCTGGCGTAGGCACATGCCAGCGGCGAAAGTTCCATCTTGACGTCGTCAACAAAGTAAATTCGCTTCAAGGTGTCGCTCAGAGGAAGTCCGATGGCGGCTCCTGCTGGCGATACATGCTTGAACGAGGCTGCCGATGGCATGCCGGTTGCGGCTTTCAACTCTTTCACCAGCTGCCAACTATTCAGGGCATCGAGGAAATTGATGTAGCCTGGTCGGCCGTTCAAGACTGTGATGGGTAACTCGCCTTCTTCCATATAAATGCGGGAAGGCTTTTGGTTGGGATTGCATCCGTACTTCAATGCTAATTCTTTCATGATGGAATGGTGTTTTATTTTGTTACAAAGTTATGAAAAATTATTTTGTTATGCTGTGTATAGGCCTGTTTTTTACGCTTTTGTCCATTATCTTACTTGACGGTATAAAAATAAAGATTAGAATGCAATTGCATTCGTGTTTTTTCAGTACTTTTGTGTCGTGTTAACAATTGATGGGTTGAAAAGCACAGGTTTCAACTGGTCAATCGGTGACAAGACATGTCAAAATAGGGATGTTCATCAGCGAATGTTAGACGATTTTAAACTCCTTCTGCAAGAAGTAGAGGGTACGATTGGTAAAAAAATCACTTTATCTTCTGATTTTGAAAAGCTGGCCCAATTGTTTTCCAATCGTGGGTTAAGCATGACGGAGAGCGCGCTCAAGAGCGTGTGGAAGCATGTAAGCATGAAAGAAAAGCCGTCCAAGGCTACATTGGATGTGCTGGCTTTGTTTGCCGGATTCCAGAGTTGGGACGACTTTAAGCAGGCGTTGCATGGCGAAAACAATGGGGATTTAGAGGGCGAAGACCCTCCAAAGCGCCTCCATCATTAATGAGAAAGTGAGGGTGATGGACGGGATGGCCATCGTTGTCGGCAGGTGGTTGATTGGTAAAAACGTGGCGTGGCAAAAAGAAGGTTTGACATTTATTTTTTGAAACGCTGTTCCTACGGGTAGCTGAGGCGTGCAGCAGCATGCCAATACGTTGTCATCTGGCCCCCCCCGCGTTGTTATCTTGAAAGTCAAGCGTTGAAGGAATCAGTTTTCAACCATCAAGACATAAAAAAAAGAGGGGTATCGGTTTGTTGATACACCCTCTCTTTGTATGTTCTAAAGTCTGAAAAGACTGCGTGTTACTTGTTTGTAACCGTTCTTCTTTCCTGAATGCGAGCCCTCTTACCTGTAAGGCTACGCAGATAATAAAGCTTGGCACGACGTACCTTACCGCGTTTGTTCACTTCGATAGAGTCGATGTTGGGTGACTCGATAGGGAAGATACGCTCAACGCCTACTGTGCCAGACATCTTGCGAACGGTGAAACGCTTCTTGTTGCCATGTCCTGAAATCTTGATGACAACACCACGGTAGAGCTGAATACGCTGCTTGGCTCCCTCGACGATTTTGTAAGCGACAGTGATGGTGTCTCCAGCTTTGAACTCGGGAAACTCATTGCCGGTTGCAAATGCTTCTTCAGCAACTTTAATTAAATCCATTGTTATTTGGTCATTAAATATTGTTTGTCGTTCCAACACAACATGGCGAGTAACTCTTCTACTGCCAGCGGTTATGCCGAAAAGCGGTGCAAAGTTACGACAAATATCCCATACTCACAAACATTATTGCTATTTTTATGCGCAGGGTAGTACAGATGTCTGTTGTCGGCACAGACAGCTATCAGAAATTTATTTTTTTTCATCTGCATGACGGCCTCTTTTGGATGGTTGCGCCATTGCCTTCCCCTTTTCACCAAACAAGGTCTTTTACTGCCATTGGAGGCTGGCATCCCAAAGGTTGCATGGCATTGACGAAGTGGATGTATTGGTAATCTGAGAGTTGGGCCGCACCGATATCCTTGGTACGGATAGCCTGCTCATTGAGCAGGCGTTGGCGCATCGTCCCACAGAGGAGCGGATGGGTAGGGGTGAATAGTCCGTCGTCGTTTTGCAGGATGATGTTGGCATACGCGCTGTCGGTGAGGAGCCCGTTCTTGAGGATGATGACATCGTCTGCCTGCGTGCCGTGCCACAATGTGTTGATGGGTGTACGGTCGGCATACTTGTATGGATAGTCAATGTCATCGCCATTGACTACCTTTACCATCTTGCGGGGTCTGAGGGTATAAGGCTGAAAGTCTATTTCCCGTATTTCCGTATCGTATACCACCCTGCATTTGTAGACACCTTTGTGGCAGGCATGCGGTATCCTGATGCCGGAGAGATTTATTCTTGTGCCGTAGTGTGCCTTTAGCGTGCGGTCAACACGTTGTTGGTGCAAGTCGAGCTGTTGCAGGATTCCGTCCGCAAGGCGGATTGTCTCAAGGAATTGTATCATGTCGCGGGGAGGTAGATCTTTTCTATTGTTTCGTTATACTCTGACAGGCAGTTGCTGTTCACGGTGATTCCGCCACCACTGCGGAAGTAGAATTTGCCCTGCACCTTCTCTATATAGCGAATGAGCACGCCACTGTCGAGCCGCTCGCCATCGTAATATCCAAACACGCCCGTGTAGAAGCCACGCTTTTGACCCTGCTCAGCTTTGTGGATAAGGTGGATGGTGGCCGTCTTTGGCGCACCTGAGACAGAGCCTGCTGGAAGCATTGAGAGGATGATGTCGCCCAGTTTCGCCTGCCAGTCATTGCTGAGCGTTCCTTTTATCTCGCTGCTTACCTGCAGGATGGAGCGTTGGGGCGTATCTATCTGGTCGATGTATCTGAAGCGTGCAACCTCTACCTCGTTGGCATTCAGTCCCAAGTCATTGCGAAGCAGGTCTACCACCGTAACGTGCTCTGCCGTTTCTTTCGGGTCATTGAGTATGGTCTCCCTGGCATTTGGCAACGCGGCATCTATTGTTCCCTTCATCGGGTAGGTGGAGATGGTGTTGCCCTCGATACGCACAAAGATTTCTGGCGAGAAGCAAACGAAGTGCTTCGGTACAAGGAGGCAGTACGGGGCCCGCGACGTTTCGAAGATGTCAAGCATCGAGGCGTTGCAGGCAATGGGTGTTTGCACGGTGAGATTGGCAAGGAACGAGTCGCCTCTGTGCAAGCCATGGCTTATGGTATAGAAGCGTTGTTGATAGGCCTCAAGGCTCATGGGGTGAGCGGTGAGGCGTGTGTTTATGTCTTTTCGCTTCACGGTGCTGTTACTTCCTAAAGGCGTCCGGAAGAGAATTTCTTGCTGTTCAAGCGGGTTTTCCATGAATATGGCGTTTTCAAGCTCAAAGTCGAACGCAAAGAGAAAAGGTGTATGGGCTGCCGCGCAGCGGTTCATCTGTCTGGCAACAGTGTGGGGCGAGGTCATTTTCATACGTTATAGAAGTTTTGGAGCATTTGCAATCCGCAAGGTGTCATGAACGATTCGGGGTGGAACTGGACGCCAAACAGCGGGGCGTTCCGGTGTTGCAAAGCCATGACCATGCCGTCACTGGTTTCAGAGACGACCTCAAGGCAACGAGGCAGGCTCTCCTTTTCCACTGCCCATGAGTGATAGCGTGCCACTGTTGTTTCCTGCCCAAGATGCTTGAAGAGCGGTGATGTGTCGTTAACCCTCACTTGTGAGGTGCCGCCGTGCACGGGGTGTGGCAGCTGGTACAGCTTTGCCCCGTAGGCTTCCGCCAAGGCTTGGTGGCCCAGACACACGCCAAGATAAGGCACCTTGCCCTCTATGACAGGGAATATTTTAGGCAGACAGCCCGCCTCTGAAGGCAGTCCGGGGCCGGGGGAGGCCACGATATGGCGGTATTGCAGTAGGGAGGAAAGTGAGATTGCATCGTTCTTCCGCACCTCAAACCGCTCGTTTTCAGGTGCTGCTGCCCGTAAAAGGTGAAAGAGATTGTAGGTAAACGAATCGTAATTGTCAATGATGAGGGTACACATTGTCATATATACATTTGTGGGTTGATGAAAAGGCTCGCATTGGGATTCCTATGGAAGATAGGATATGGAGAAGTAAACAGTACCACCCTACATCATGCTGCACGGATGGTGCAAATTTACATAAAAATCGCGATATATAAGCCAGTGGGAATAAAAAACGGGAAATAAATTCCCGAATCGCCTTCCCATTTGACGGAAAAGTGTCAAGGCCATCATAAATTCTTTGTCCTAAATGCGTGTTCTAAGTCACAATATGTATTATCTTTGAGCAAAAAAATAATAATCCTCATATGTAGGCTTATGAGAATCGTATGTGGCCTTGACGTGTACAAAGATAGCATTTATCTTTGTATTTTAAGCAGCACGGGCGAAATTATTGAGACAGTTTTTGGTGTGTTGACCCTCGATCTGTACGAAATGCGTGATTTGTTGCTTAAATATCATGTACAGGAAGTCGGGATGGAAAGCACGAGTGTTTATTGGATTCCCGTATGGTGCGTGCTTGAGCCGCACTTCCGCCAGAAGCTCATCAACCCTTATTTCATCAAGCAGCTTCCCGGACACAAGAGCGATGTCAAGGATGCCCAATGGATAGCGGAGTGCATGCTCAAGGAACTGGTCCGTGGAAGTTTCGTCCCGCTGGAGCGCATCCAACAGCTGCGGCAGTACGACCGTCGCATCTACGACCTTGATGACGAGA
>CAMQBP010000003.1 GCA_946999025.1 uncultured Prevotella sp.
AGCTGAACATCAAGAAAGGAGAGCGGGTCGTGTTCTCGGCATCTACCTCTTCCTGCGATCCGAAAGAGCTGCAACAACTTTTTGGCGAAGAAGTAGAGTCGCGTAGTCCGCGCGACAATTTCTTTCATTGTCTGGTCAATGCTGCCCACCAGTTTCACAACCGTACGTCTGAAGACGAACGGTACATCCTGGCAGGTTATCCTTGGTTTAAATGTCGGGCACGTGACACGTTTGTTGCCCTGCCTGGGTTGACCTTGTCTATCGAGGAACAAGACTATTTTGAGCTGGTGATGGCAACGGCTATGAGGGGCCTGAATGAGTTCATGGAAGGCAGGCCGTTGACCGTAAAAATATATGAGATAGAGCAACCCGACGTGTTGTTGTGGGCGGTATGGACCATCCAGCAATACAGTAAGGAGGCCGGAGTGGAAAAATGCATCAGTCAGTATTATGATTTTCTGCTGAAAATGGTCGGTTTCATCGAAGCTGGTCGGCATCCTAATCTTGTCCTCGAAGCCAATGGACTGCTCAAGACGAATGGCAGGGATAAGCCGGTGACATGGATGAACTCTATCGCGAATGGCAGTCCAGTTGTTCCACGTTCGGGGTATGTCGTAGAGTTTAATGCCCTGTGGTATAACGCACTGAAGTTTGTAGCAGCCCTGGCGGAAGAATGCGGAGACCTGAAAACCGTAGATCATTATGAAGCTTTGGCGGCAAAATGCCAGGAATCGTTTGTGAATATTTTCTATAACCAACACGGTTATCTGTTTGATTATGTGGATGATGGGCGCCCAGACTGGAGCGTTCGACCTAATATGATATTCCCTGTTGCCTTTGATTATTCACCGCTGACACAAGAGCAGAAGAAAAATGTGTTGGATGTTTGTACACGAGAATTGCTGACCCCAAAGGGATTGAGGTCGTTATCACCCAAAAGCAATGGCTACAATCCCATGTATGTGGGGCCGCAGACGCAGCGCGATCACGCCTATCATCAGGGAACGGCTTGGCCTTGGCTGGGAGGTTTCTACATGGAAGCGTGTCTAAAGTTGTACAAACGTACGCGATTGAGTTTCATCGAGCGTCAGATGGTGGGCTATGAAGACGAGATGATGCAGCTCTGCTTGGGAACGATTCCCGAGTTGTTTGACGGCAATCCACCGTTCCATGGGCGCGGAGCCATCTCGTATGCCATGAACGTGGCGGAGATATTGCGCACGCTGGAGTTGTTAGAAAAGTATAAGTATTGAAAAGGAGGACGAACAAATGAAAGTATTGATGTTTGGATGGGAGTATCCTCCTCATATTCTGGGTGGACTGGGTACGGCCAGTTTTGGTATCACCGAAGGACTGAAAGCGCAGGGAGACATGGACATCACCTTCTGTCTGCCAAAGCCATGGGGTGACGAAGATCAGTCGAACGCACATGTGGTTGCCATGAACAACGTGCCCATTGCCTGGCGTGATGTGGATGCCGACTATGTGAAGAGCCGTATTGGCAACATCACTGACTACAATGAATATTATCGGTTTAGAGATCATATCTATGCTGATTTCAATTACATGAATGTTAACGACTTGGGATGTTTGGATTTTTCAGGGCGTTATCCCGACAATCTGCATGAAGAGATTAATAACTATTCCATTGTAGCGGGCGTGGTTGCCCGTACACTTGACTTTGACATCATCCATGCGCACGATTGGCTGACCTATCCTGCTGGAATCCATGCGAAGCAAGTGAGCGGGAAACCCCTGTGCATTCATGTTCACGCAACCGACTTTGACCGTAGCCGGGGCAAGGTGAATCCAACCGTTTACGGCATGGAGAAAAATGGTATGGACAATGCCGACTGCATCATGTGTGTGAGTGAACTTACCCGACAGACGGTCATTAAACAGTATCATCAGGATCCCAGAAAGTGTTTTACCGTACACAATGCTGTTTATCCACTGCGGAAAGAATTGCAGGATATACCTCGTGCAGACCACCGAGGGAAAGAGAAAATCGTCACTTTTTTAGGTCGTTTGACCATGCAGAAAGGTCCTGAATACTTTGTGGAGGCTGCCAACATGGTGCTTCATCGCACGCATAACGTACGTTTTTGTATGGCAGGGTCGGGCGACATGATGGATCAGATGATTTATCTGGCGGCTCAGCGAGGTATCGCACATCGCTTTCATTTCCCTGGATTCTTACGTGGAAAGCAGGTATACGAGTGTTTGAAGAATTCTGACGTGTATGTCATGCCGTCTGTGAGCGAGCCGTTTGGCATCTCACCCTTAGAGGCCATGCAATGTGGCACACCTACCATCATATCCAAACAGAGTGGATGTGCCGAAATTCTGACCAACTGTATCAAAGTTGACTATTGGGACATCCATGCCCTGGCGGATGCCATCTACTCCATCTGTCACAATGAAAGTCTGTTCACCTACTTGCAGACAGAGGGCAAGAAAGAGGTGGATCAGATTACGTGGGAGAAGGTAGGCGCGTGGATCAAAGAGCTTTACGAGCGTACAATGGGCTGGCGTTAAGTGTGATGGATATGTGTGAAATAACGAAAAACCTACAAATAACAATGAAAACAATTTGTCTATATTTCGAAATACATCAGATCAGGCATCTGAAGCGTTATCGCTTTTTTGACATTGGTACCGACCATTATTATTATGATGACTATGAGAACGAACGGTCAATGACGGAGATTGCCAATCAATCGTACATGCCGGCTCTCAGCACCTTGTTGGAAATGATTAAGACGCACAATGGATATTTCAAGGTGGCCTTTTCTCTTTCAGGCGTGGCAATAGAGCAAATGGAGATTCATGCGCCACAAGTGCTTGAAAAATTGCAAGAACTCAATGAGACAAAATGCGTGGAGTTCTTGGCTGAACCCTATTCGCATGGGCTGTCATCGCTGATTAATGAGGAATGTTTTGCAGCAGAGGTGAAGCGTCAATGTCAGAAGATGAAAGAGTATTTTGGTCAACAACCGCGTGTTCTTCGCAATTCGTCATTGATTTACAGTGATGACATCGGACTGCAAGTTTCGCAGATGGGGTTTGATGGAATGTTGACAGAGGGCGCCAAGCAAGTACTGGGATGGAAATCGCCTCATTATGTTTATCATTGTACGTTGGCTCCAAAACTGAAGCTTTTGCTGCGTGATGTGGAGTTGAGTGACGACATCTCACTGCGTTTTAGCAACCGTTCATGGGAAGGTTATCCTTTGTTTGCCGACAATTACATCAATAGAATCGCTGATCTTCCTGCTAAAGAGCAGGTAATTAACATCTTCATGAATCTTTCTGCCATAGGGATGTCGCAGCCCTTGGACAGCAATATTCTTGAGTTCTTGAAGGCATTGCCGTTTTGTGCGAAGCATAAAGACATCGTGTTTTCTACTCCTTATGAGATATGTTCAAAGACTCAGAGTGTCGGTGCCTTGGATGTTCCAGACACAGTGAGCTGGAATGATGAAGAAAGAGATGTGAGTGCTTGGCTTGGAAACCCCATGCAACGAGAGGCATTCAACAAGCTTTACAGTGTTGCTGATCGCGTAAGAATCGCCAATGATCCGCGAGTGAATCAGGATTGGGACTACTTGCAAGCCAGCAACAACTTCAGGTTCATGACCACTAAGTCGTCTGGAGTGGGATTGGATCGAGGTATTTACAGCAGTCCTTTTGATGCCTTTACCAATTATATGAACATCTTGGGCGACTTTATCAATCGGGTGAATACGCTTTATCCCGAAGAAATCGACAATGAAGAGCTGAATTCTCTGTTGACAACCATCAGGAACCAAGGCGAAGAAATAGAGATTAAGGAGAAGGAAATTCTGCGTTTGCAGACAAAAATTGAAAAGATAGAGGCGGCCAGTGATAAGCTCAAGGCTAAGCTGGACGAAGATACTGACAAGACAAAAGGTAAGGTTTCAGGCACAGAAGCAACGTCAATCGCCGCTAAAAACAAAGATTTACAGACGTGAATCGTTGTCGTTTTGTAAAGATTAAAATGTGAGAAATCATAGTAGTGGCATGCACTTCAAGGATTGTGCAAGCCACTTTTCCGCTTGTTTTCAATGAGATGTCGTTCGAGGTTACAGCAATTATGTTTAAAGTTGTTTGCTCAGCGACATTTTTTTCGCACCCCTTTGTTATTTGCTCGAAAACCTTTAACTTTGTACCATAGAAGGACATGAAGACCAGAGTGGGTCGTTCTGTAAATAGAAAGTTAGCTCGTTCTTGTGCGGAATGTGTCGTTCTATGCATTACGAATCAGTATCCAGCAATATCATCAATATGCAACAGAAAATTATCATTTTAGACTTTGGTTCACAAACTACACAGCTCATTGGCCGAAGAGTGCGTGAACTGGATACCTTCTGCGAAATATTACCGTATTATAAGTTTCCTAAAGGTGACGAATCTGTCATTGGTGTCATCCTGAGTGGCTCGCCATATTCGGTGCATGACAGTGAGGCATTCAAGTGTGATTTAAATGATTTCATAGGCAAGTATCCCGTTTTGGGCATCTGCTACGGTGCTCAATTCATCTCGTTTACCAACGGTGGAAAGGTAGAAAGCACGGGTACGCGCGAATATGGACGCGCTCATTTGGAAAAGTTTGATGCAAATGATCCGCTATTCAAGGGCTTTAAACCACAGTCACAGGTGTGGATGAGCCATGGTGATACCATTACTGCCATTCCAAGTGATTGTCATGTAATTGCCAGTACGGGTGAGGTGAAGTATGCAGCGTACGCCAGTGAGAAGAATCCAACATGGGCTGTTCAGTTCCATCCCGAAGTGTTTCATACCACACAAGGTACCACCTTGTTGAAAAACTTCGTGGTAGATATCTGCGGTAGCAAGCAAACATGGAGTCCAGCGTCATTCATTGAGAGCACGGTTGAGAGCATTCAGCAACAAGTGGGCAATGACAAGGTGATATTAGGACTGAGTGGTGGCGTTGACTCTTCGGTGTGTGCAACACTTTTGAACAAAGCCATTGGCCGTAATTTGACCTGCATTTTCGTCGATCATGGCTTGTTACGGAAGAACGAGTTCAGTAATGTTATGAAGGCTTATGAAGGTCTTGGCCTGAACGTGATAGGCGTTGATGCCAGCAAGAAGTTCTTTGCTGACTTGAAAGGGGTGACCGATCCTGAGCAAAAGCGCAAGATTATCGGCCGCGACTTCGTTGAGGTGTTCAATGCAGAAGCGAAGAAAATCACCGATGCCAAGTGGTTAGCGCAGGGTACTATCTATCCTGATCGCATCGAAAGCTTGAGTATTACCGGCATGGTTATCAAGAGTCATCACAACGTGGGTGGCCTTCCAAAGGAAATGCATCTGCAACTTTGCGAGCCACTTCAATGGCTGTTCAAGGACGAAGTGCGCCGAGTGGGGTACCAATTGGGTATGCCTGAGCATCTCATCAAGCGTCATCCTTTCCCTGGACCCGGCCTTGCTGTTCGCATTCTTGGGGACATTACACCCGAGAAAGTCGCCATTTTACAGGAGGCGGACGATATCTATATCCGTGCGTTGCATGATTGGATTTGCGACGATGGCGAGCCATTATACGATAAAGTGTGGCAGGCTGGAACCGTATTGCTGTCTACCATTCGCAGTGTTGGTGTGATGGGGGACGAACGAACATACGAGCATCCCGTCGCATTGCGTGCTGTTACCAGCACGGATGCTATGACGGCCGACTGGGCACACTTGCCATACGAGTTTTTGGCAAAGGTGTCTAACGAGATTATCAACAAGGTGAAAGGGGTGAATAGGGTTTGCTACGATATTTCTTCGAAACCACCTTCGACCATCGAATGGGAATGATGATTCCGCATTTCCATGCAAAATATAACAAAAAGTCCCAAAGATGATAATCACCTTTGGGACTTATTGTACATGAATGTTTGCTTATTTCTATTTGAAGCGCGCATTGATTACTTGATAACCAGTTCCTCTTTTCCAGGCTTTTTCTCGATGGTGATGGTGTCACCAGGGTGGAGTTCGCCCGAAAGAATGCGTGCTGCAACGCCATCTTCAATATAGGTTTGAATGGCTCTTTTCAGTGGACGTGCACCAAACTGCACGTCGTATCCTTTTGTTGCCACAAACTCTTTGGCCTTATCCGAAACATGAATGTGGTATCCCATGCCTTCAATGCGTTTGAAAAGCCCCGTCAATTCGATGTTGATAATCTTCTTGATAGCATTCAAGTCAAGCTGATCGAAGATAATGATTTCGTCCAAACGATTCAAAAACTCCGGTGCGAACTGCTTGCTCAGACTCTTTTGAATAATCGAGCGGGCGTATTCCTTATCCTCATCATTCATGCTGGGACCTAAATTGTTGGCAGCATTGAAACCGATACCACGGCCAAATTCCTTCAGTTGGCGTGTACCTGCGTTCGAAGTCATGATGATGACGGTGTTTCTAAAGTCAACCAATCGACCGTTTCCGTCCGTCAATCTTCCTTCATCCAATACCTGCAACAGGGTGTTGAACACGTTACCGTGCGCCTTTTCTATTTCGTCCAGCAGCACAATCGAGTAGGGATGGCGCCTTACTTTCTCTGTTAGTTGTCCTCCTTCCTCATATCCTACATATCCAGGAGGTGCTCCCACGAGTCGCGAAACATTGAAACTCTCGGTGTATTCGCTCATGTCAATCCTGATCAACGCATCTGTTGAACCAAACATGTGCTCTGCCAATTTCTTGGCAAGATAGGTCTTTCCTACGCCAGTAGGCCCCAAGAACATGAAAGCGCCTATGGGATGGTTTGGATCTTTCAATCCAACGCGATTCCTCTGTATGGCCTTTACCAACTTGTCGATGGCAGGATCTTGGGCAATGACGGCGTCTTTCAGCTCTTTGGCCATTCCCTTCAACCTTACGCCTTCAGCTTCTGCCATGCGTTGAACAGGCACACCTGTCATCATCGACACTACATCAGCAACCTCGTCAGCCGTGATATTCACCCTTTCGTCCATCTTGCCAGACGACCATTGCTTGTTCATGTCTTCCAACTCAATTTCCAATTCGGTTTGTTTATCTCGATAACTGGCAGCCAATTCGAAGTTTTGATTGCGTACAGCTTCTTGCTTTTTTATCTTCACCGCATCGATTTCTTTCTCCTTGTCGGTGATAGAGGAAGGCACTTCAGCATGTTGCAAAAACACTTTCGACCCCACTTCATCCATGGCATCAATAGCCTTGTCGGGGAAGAAACGGTCGGTTACATATCTTTCTGTCAACTTGACACAGGCCAACAGTGCCTCATCCGAGTATTGAACATGATGATGTTGCTCGTATCTCTCCTTGATATTTTTCAGTATTTGCAGCGTTTCATCCGTGGTGGTTGGCTCAATCAGTACCTTTTGGAATCTGCGTTCCAACGCACCATCTTTCTCAATCGAGTTGCGATATTCATCCAGTGTGGTGGCACCAATACACTGAATGACGCCACGAGCTAATGCCGGTTTCATGATATTGGCGGCATCCATGCTTCCAGGTGTGCTTCCCGCACCAATCAACGTGTGAATCTCGTCAATGAAAACGATGATGTCAGGATTCTGTTCCAATTCTTTCAACAGGGCACGAATACGCTCCTCAAACTGTCCCCGGTATTTCGTTCCGGCCACGATGGCTGTCATGTCCAGACTCACCAATCGCTTATTAAATAGCACGGGAGAGGTCTTGTGCTTGGCAATCAGTTGTGCTAATCCCTCTACGATGGCGCTTTTACCGACGCCCGGCTCACCTATTAATATAGGATTATTCTTCTTTCGTCGTCCCAGAATCTCAATAACGCGTAGAATTTCCTTGTCTCTTCCTACCACCGGGTCCAATTTTCCCTCCCTCGCTGCTTGTGTCAAATCGGTAGAGAAGTTGTCCAGGATAGGCGTTTTGCCATTCCCTTTTCTCGACTGTGTCGCTGTTGATGGCGCAACATTGCCCTGGTTATGAGCCGTTTGCTGTCCTCTTGAGTCACACTCAGCTTCCTCTTCCTCGTCAGGCAAGTCAAGTCTGCTACTTGTTGGTTTTGCCATTCGTCGCAAATAGGTCAGCGTATCTTCGTAATTCATATTGTTTGTTTCTAATATTTCTTTAGCACCATTGTTGGCTTGGTCATGCAAGATGGCCAACAACAGGTGATGCACGTCCACCGTTTGTGTGTGTTGAATCCTCGCTTCCAGCACGGCCAACTTCAAAATGTTGCTGGCTCGTTCGTTCAAAACGAGTTCCGACGTGTTGATGGGTTCGTTCAATTCATCTATTCTTACCCGGTTTTCCAATTCTGCTTTCACAGTAGAAAGATTGATATTCAATCGTGTAAACACATCTTGTACCAGGCTGTTCTTTTCTCTGAGCATCCCCAAAAGAAGATGTTCAGGGCCAACTGATCGGCTGGCCAGTCGGGTAGCTTCCTCTCTACTGAATGCCAGTACTTCGGATACTTTTGGTGAAAACTGACTAGTCATATCTCTTTTTACCTTTCTTTTCTAATTAAATACTACTGAATAGTTTGCAAAAATCGTGCCAATCTATCATTGCATCGCCATCCAACCCTGATGTGGTACTGCCATGAGGCACCTCGCTTCGGCATCAACCTCATTGCCGGTAGAGCCAAGAAAATAGACGATTCACCCACGGTACATATATCCTGAACCAGCGGAATTTGGTCACTGGCTTGCCTCCGAACCTGAGAATAAACTCTCTGAACCGACTCTTCTTAAATGGTAAGCCAGCATAGAGGAAGTAAAAATGCTCGCAATGGTTGGCGTGCGCATACTTAATGGCATTCCAAACTGTGACCGTGTCGGGATGCAGGGGGTAGAAAGTCTTGCGCTTGGATGCCAGGTACCACAGATAAGCGTTTCCTTGTGAAAGGATAATGGTGCATCCGCCAATCAACTTGTTTTTGTACTTTGTGATGAATGTCTTGGAGTGTTGATTCTGATACAGCTCCGTAAACATCTCTTCAGAAGGGATGAATCTTTTGATTTTGCTTCTGAAGTGATTTTTCAGGTGATTGTAAAACAGATGGAGTTCTTCTGTGGTAGCCACCTCACTGGTCGTCACTCCGGCAGCTTCAGCGTGTGCGATACGTTTCAAGGTCTTCTTGCTCAACCTGTTTTCAGGCGGCATACTGTGCAGCGAGTTATGAATCTCTTGCCAGTTCATGGGGAAGTACTTGTTCTGTCTGAAGTACTGATAGCCAAACATCTTCTGGCTCAAGGCGCTGAACTCTGTGTATAGCGCGAGTTTGCGCCTAAAAAAGCGGTTGATTTCATACAGCATCAGCCCAAACACTTGTTCCTTGTTCTCACAACTGTCCTCATATTCTCCCTCGCCGTAAACTCTCCCTTGCTTATATATAAAAGGTGGAAGCCAGCTGCCATGCCATCTCAGTAGGGCCAACATGTGAGCCACACACTTGCCTGTTTGGTCTTGCGCGACAACCATGTAAGGGGTTTGACCGGATGTACGCTCGGCTATCCGGAACAGCTCCGTGCTGTGAAAAAAGTTGTTGCAGGTCATCGGTGGCAGTTCTGAGCTTTTGGAAATGATGCTGACCTTGATGTTGTCCATAGGACAAAAATACGAAATGTTTTCTGAAAAAAACAATGTTTCGGTGAATTTGATTAACTTTGTCCCACAGATTTTTAACTATTCTGATGATTAAACCATACAAAATCATTTTAGCTTCACACTCTCCACGGCGCCAAGAGTTGCTGCGGGGACTTGATGTGACCTTTGAGGTAAAGGTGAAAGAGGGCATTCCCGAGGATTATCCTGCCAATCTGGACACGGTCGAAATACCCAAGTTTATCGCGCAAACGAAAGCCGCTGCCTACGACATGGCGCAAGACGAGTTACTGATTACTGCCGATACGGTGGTCGTGTTGGGCCGACATGTCATGGGTAAGCCTGCGGATGCCGACCATGCCCGACGCATGTTAAGGGAGCTGAGTGGTAATACGCATCAAGTGGTGACGGGCGTTTGTCTGAAAACGGCATCGGAGCAGCGTGCCTTTTCGGTGGTGACAAACGTGACGTTTAAAGAGCTTTCAGATGCTGAGATAGATTACTATGTTGAGCATTACCAGCCTTTCGACAAAGCAGGTGCCTACGGTATACAAGAATGGATTGGCTATATTGGTGTAACCAAGCTGGAGGGTAGTTACTTCAATGTCATGGGATTGCCTGTTCAGCGCATTTATGAAGAGTTGAACAAAATGAAGTAACCATCTTCAATACAACGCTTTAAGGTCTTGATGCTTTGTGTTTTGAAAGGCGATTGCAAGTGTGTTTGTCACCTTTCTGCATCATGCGTTCTTTCCATTCATGCAAAGTGGTTTTTCAATAGCATTGAGTTTGGTGCTTAAAGTCATTGAGTTTGGTGTCCAAAGTGATAGAGATTGGACGTCAAACTCAATGCTATTCAAATCGATGAGCAGATTGATTGAAAAATAAAACGAAGAACAGTGTTGCTCTTCGTTTTAGCTTCCCATTTACAAATCACTTTCGCTTACGTTGAAGGTGTTGATGCTCATGTCGCCTTTTTCAATTCCCAGTTTCAACCATTTCATGCGCTGTGCACTGGTTCCGTGGGTGAACAACTCTGGCTGACTATATCCCTGTGCCTTTTCTTGTAGATAGTTGTCACCTATTTTTTCGGCACAGTTGATGGCCTCTTCAATGTCGCCGTCTTCCAACGAATGGTATTCCGCGTCATCATAATGGGCCCATACGCCGGCGTAATAGTCGGCCAAAAGCTCCAAGCGTACGCTCACCTTGTTGGCTTCAGCCTTGCTCATGCGGCTCATCATGCTATGTCCTTCTGACAAGATGCCCAGTAGATGCTCCACATGGTGGCCCACCTCATGCGCGATGACGTAGGCGTAGGCAAAGTCGCCGCCAGCTCCCAATTGGCGTTTCATGGTGGTGAAGAACGAAAGGTCAAGGTACAGCTTCTGGTCACCCGAACAATAAAACGGTCCTACTGCCGATGTCGCCGAGCCACAGGCACTCTGTACGCCACCCGTATACAACACCAACGTAGGGGGAGTGTACTTGCGTCCCATCTGCTGAAATACCTTTGTCCATACGTCTTCCGTACTTGCGAGTATCTGTCTGGAAAACTTTGCCAGCTCTTCCTCTTCTGCCGTGAATTCCCGTTGTTGCGGGGCGCGCTCTTCTTGCAAGCCGTTCAGTGCGCCTTGCTGGATGACGTTTCCTATCACGTCACCAAGGTTTCCGCCCGACATGAATGTCATCAGGGCAATCACAACAATGGCTCCCAGGCCTCCGATGCCAGCCTTTGCGCCTCTTCCCATGCGTCGCCGGTCTTCTACGTTGTTGCTTTCTCTTCGTCCGTTTAATCTCATTTTGTATGTTGTTTTGTGGTTGACTTATTGAATTGAATGACTGACAAATTTAATCATTTATTTGATAACACAGCCCTAAATGTGCTTGAATGATGCTTCAATGCGGAACAATCCTCTGTTTTTGCATGATGAGGTCGGTTGAAATGCGGCCTCACGCATCCAAAGCGGGTATGTCATTTTAGGTTTGTCACACCTTGATTTCTCAGTGTACGGGCCTGCTAACCTCTCGATGTTGGAGGTACGTTACGGTCACAAAGCTGGCGATAGGCACAATAGGTGCATCGTTTCAGTTCGCTGGTGGGTGCGAAGGGGATGGATGGATTGTAGATTTCGCTCAGCAATTGTTGCAGATTTTCCTTGAATTTTGCATCATACTCCCCAATATCCAGCACCTTTTCTTTCTCTAAAAGTAGTGTCGGATCGTAGTCTTCGCCAGCGGTTTGTTGGATGAAGAGCAGAGCCGGACTTACTGGTAGCTGTGCAGGATTGAGCTGGGGATGGTGCTTGACGATGGAAGCGTATAAGAAGGTTTGTAAATAGTAATCCTTGTGTTTGTCTGAAAGTTTTTCATCGATAAAGATATCATCCACGTCAACGGGCGTCGATGTCATGGATTTACCTGTTTTGTAGTCGATGACCCGTATGCGATGCGTGCCGTCGGGATTGACAATCTCGTCCAATCGGTCGATGTAGCCACCGATGGACAATGAGTGGGAGCCTTGCGCTGTTTCGAAAGTAATTGTCGAACTGACCTTCTCCTCCAGTGACTTGATGACGAAGGGTGCCAGCTTTTCATCAATTTGCAGCAAGCGGTTGAGGTAGTCGATGATGACCCTTCGGTTGATGAGTTGCAGACCATTGTACTCGGGTCGGTAGCCCTTGTTGCTTACATTGAACAATTCTTCGTTAAAAGCCTGGTCTACAAACTGTTCGATGCGCTTTCCTTTCGTTCGCAGGTCATGAATGTCGCTGGCTTGTATGCGTTGGTTTTTCTCTTTCAGATGGGTATAAATCAGTTCTGCGCTGCGGTGAAAAATGTTGCCGAACATGCGGTTGTCGACGGCATCCTCAGCCTCTGGCTCCTTCAATCCTGCGAGGATGTTGTAATAAAATTCCAACGGGCATCGCAGATAGCGGTTGATGGCGGTGGGAGAGAGCTGCTCCAGCTGGTTTAAAGCCTGCATTACCTGTTCGTTTTTCTCAATCACTTCCGGCCCATGGGTCTCCATGCTTTGCCCGCACTGCATGGAGTATCGTTGGATGGGGTGCCCGCTCTCAACCATCATCTGCAACATGAACCTGCTCATTTCGCCCGTGTGGCTGATCTCGGTTGAATTGTTATAGGTCAGCGTTACGTCGGTGGCCCGCTGTATCAAGCGGTGAAAATGGTAGGCGTAGATGGCCACTTTGTGCTTCACCGTGGTGAGTCCGTAGGCTTCACGCAAAGCATGTGGGATGAACGACGTGTCGCTCACCCCTTTTGGCATGTTGCCTTCGTTGCACGACAGCACGAGCAGATGGTCGAAATCGAGGTTGCGCGTTTCCAATACGCCCATCACCTGAATGCCTTCAGCGGGCTCGCCGTGGAACGGGATGCTGGTGGCTTGAATGAGTTGGGCCATGAGACGTTCGAAGGTAGTGAGGTTAATGGTGAGGTCGCCAGCTGCAATCAGGTCTGACAGTCGGTTGATTAGGGTGTACATTCTGAACACCGATTCCTGGAAAAAAGCGTCTTCGTTGTCTCTTCCTTGCTGTCCAATCCGCTTGAGGACATTGAGTATCCATGTTGTTAGCAAGCTGTTGGTTGGGTCGTCATCTATGTCTGTAAACAGAAGGGACAGGCCGTCGTCCATGGAAAGCTCGCTGCGGGTTGGAAAGTAGCGCCTCTCGGTTTCGAGATGGGTTAGCAATGTTTGGTGATTCTCTGAAATATACTGGGCGTACGGATGTCTTAACACACGCTTGACGGCTGCCAATCGGTACTTGTCAGTGTTGAGGATGTGGCCAGAGGTTTGCAGCATCAGCAAAACGTTGATGAGTGACGCCACTGGCGATTGCGCCAACGGATAGCCCGTGGTGATGTTGATTTTTCCCGCTTCTGGTGGGATACAGTGAATCACCGTTTGCAAGAGCTGCTCGTCGCACATCACGATTGCAGTGTTCTTGCCAGCTTCGATGCGCCCTTTTTCACGCAGCCAAGTGGTGATGTAGCGGGCTTGCATGTTCTCGGTGGGAGCCGATAGGTAGGTGATGTCTTTCGGTTGTATGAACTGTTTGTATAGCTCGTCCGACTGGTTGTCCAGCTCATTCGGGAACATGTCCAGGTATTGACGGATGAAATGGCCGGCCTCTTGCTTGCCATCTGTCAGGTAATAGCGGTCGAAGTCCCAATAAAACTTGGCCTTACCCATGTCTTTCAGTCGTTTGAAGAGGGCTTGTTCTACTTTTTGCAGCACGTTGAAGCCCACGAAGACATATTGGTCGTATTCAAATTCAATGTCCTCATTCTGCGCCACTTGTCGATAGAGTGCGCCTTCGTAGGCGATTCCCTGGTCTGACAGGCGCTGGTTGAAATCGTGATAGATGTCCTTGAAATGGCTCCACAGATTGAGAAATCGACGCTTGAGTTCGGTGTCGTGATCTTCATCAAAGCTCTTGAAAAATGTTTGGAGTATCTTTTTTTGCTCCTCAGACAGGTAAGAAACGTCATCAAACTCGTGTATGTCTCGAAGATTGGCAAACACTTTGTCAGCATCAACCATGTTCTTGTCAATGTCATCAAAGTCGGAGAGCAACAGCTGGCCCCATCCATAGAACTTGTCAAGCGTTTCATCACTTCCGGTACATGCGTTGAATGATTTGTGCAAGTCACAGATTAATTTGATGGAATCGCCGACGGTGAAGGGGGAATGGCGGCGAAACAAGTCGCTGATGGTGATGTAGGACGGACTCCAGATGGGGCGGTCTGACAGGCATGCCAGCTGCTCGTTCATGAAAAGCGACGCGCGCTTGTTGGGAAAAACGACCGCCATGCGGGATAAATCCTGCCCGAACTTGGCAATCAAGTCTTGGGCTACATATTTTAAAAAGCTGTTTTTCATATCACTTCTTCAATCTTGTTGCTATAAACATACCACAGGTATCCTGTCACATGTGCATGCCCCATCTGGGTCAACAGTTGCATGTATTGCTTGACTTGATCGATGTGTTGGGGCTTTGGCTTGCCAAACTTGAAGTCAACCACTATCATCTGTCGTCCGTCGGTCATCACCCTGTCCGGGCGATGGGTCATCACTTCTCCTGTCGTAGGATTGACATGCAAGATGCTGCACTCGTTAAATAGTTTCCATTTGCCAGAGAACCAGCTCGCAACCTTGGGATGATTGAGCCGCTTGTTCAACATCTCTTGCAGTTTTTCTCGGGTCACAACGTCATCGTATAATACGCCATCAAATTCTAATTGCTTCAAGACAGCTTCCACATCGTCAGCGGTCTTGATTTGAGAAAACAGCTGATGGAGGATATTTCCCAGTTGGATGTAGCTGGATTGTCGATCGTCTGGCTCCTCATCTTGACTGATAAACTCTTTGCTCTGGTTGCTTTGTCTGAATTCAACCATGTTGTCAAAACTCTCTATTTCTATCTTAAGCGTCTTGACAGGCTGCTGAAAGATGTTTTCGGAAGCCCTCTTTGTTTCGTCTTTAGGTGCGGACAGGGTTCCAAACTCCAGGCTGATGGTGTTGTTCTTATCATCTATGTCGCCCGTGAGAATGCTCCCCGACAGTGCTTTGTGCATCTCTTCCACACTTTCTTCAATTACTTTTGAGCGTCTACCAGCACTCTTTCGTTGGCCAAGGATAAAGAGACTCTTGCCTGCTCTGGTCAAAGCGACGTAGAGTAGGTTGAGGTTATCAACCATGTTTTGCAGATGTTCGTGCAGGTAATCGGGCTCGAAAAAAGTGTTTGTCATGCTTTTCTCCGAGAAATCTATCGGTATGAGCGGCAGTTGACAGAAGGGTTCAGCATCCGTTCTGCACCATAATGTGTACCTTTTTTCCAGCTGCCAGTCACAGAAAGGAATGATGACATGGTCGAATTCCAGTCCCTTACTCTTGTGAATGGTCAGTATCCTGATTCCATCAAAGCCATCACTTTGAATGGTTTTGTCATGCAATGTCTCGTTCCACTGCTCCAGAAAGTTGTCCAATCCAGTGATGTTGTCAGTCAAATATTGACTCAGCAGGTCATAAAACTCACAGATGTACGCACTTTGATCTTCGAGTGTGTCGAGTTGAAAGATGGCAAATAAACGTTCAACCAAATCGATTGGCGGTAAGGTTAGTAATGAATCGGACTGTTGTGTGAATTCTTTTGGAAGCCAATCCGTAACGTCTTTCCCTTGAATGAATAAGTCGTTATCGTCCAGTTTGTTGTTAAGTATCCGCTTTTGATATACTTTTGACAGATTAGCCAAGGCGATTTTGTCTTCCGGATGCAAGAGACAATGCAGAGCATCTATCAACAGATTAACGGCAATGGATGAGTCCAATCGGAACGCTTCGTCTGATACCAGGCGTATTTCCGGCATGCTTTCCATTAGTGCATCAGCGATAGTGGGTATCTCTTTGTTGTTGCGAACCAGGATGGCGATGTCTTTTTGCCGCACTCCTTGCCCTGTCAGCGTGGAGATAATCTGTGCGATTTCGGTTACCATCAGGTTGTCATAGTCTTCATGTGGAAAGAGTTTGATGTTGGCAAAGCCTGTCTGAACCTTCTCATTAGGCGCTTTTTGGCACACGTCCTCGTACGCTTTCTTCACTTGTTCGGCTTCTTCAGGGTTGTCTGTGGCCAGTGCTTCATACTCTTTTCGTGCGACAATCGTGAAGAATGTGTTGTTGAAATCAATGATATTCTTCTCAGATCGGCGGTTCACGTCAAGTTTTAGGGTTTCGAGTAGATGACCTTGTGATGAAAATTCTTGCTCGATATTGTTCAACAGTCGCCAATCACCGGAGCGGAACCGATAGATGCTTTGTTTGACATCACCCACGATGAGACCGGTACCGTCGGCGTGACTGATGACTTCTTTCAATAGAATTTTGAAGTTTTGCCATTGGATGGTGCTGGTATCTTGGAACTCATCAATCATGATGTGTTTGAGTTGTGTGCCTATCTTTTCAAAGATAAAGGGCGAGTCGCTGTCCTCAATAAGCTTGTTGAGCAACAACTGTGTGTCGCTGAGCAAGAAGCTGTTGGAGTCGGCGTTCAGCGCTCTTACCTTTTTCTCAATGCTACCGAGCAGTCTTAGCTGGTTGAGATGTCGCAAGATGAGTGTCGCTGTGCGGAAAGGAACGATTAGTTGTCTTCGTCTTTGTTCTGTGGTGTTCAGCAAGTTGGTGAGCTCTGTAGCCAACATCATCAACCCCTCATCTTTTTGTTTGGTCTTTGTCAACCATTCTTCCGGTGCTTCCGCAGCTTTTTGTGCCGTGGCGTTGAACAGCTTGTCGTCGTCATATTTACCCGAACTGAGCTTGATGAAATAGCCTGCGGGTCCCATTTTTCCTCTCTTTAAATCATCGATTGAAGCCTGATGTCGGTTGAGTGTTTCGTTGAAGGCTTCCCCCATTTTACTGAATTCTGCTAATGCTCGTTCTCTGATGTTTCTCAATTGCTTGGTATATTGCACAAAGAAATCCTCTTGACCCAGCACGTTTTCCAGTTTATCACGATGCGCTTTATACACATCTTTAAAGATGTTCGATCCAAAATCCTTTATTTCTCCGATGACATTCCATGACTTATCGTCAGAGATATTTTGCCGGATGTATTCGTATATCCATCTCAAGAGTTTATCGTTTGGTTGCAATTCTTCGATTAACTCATCGACAGCCTTCTCTTTCACTTGCATATCTCTCAGCTCAATTCTTAGGTTTGCCGTGAGATCAAGTTCTCTTGCCAGGTTTCTCAACACGCTTTGAAAGAAAGCATCGATGGTTTCTACCCTGAAATAATTGTAATTGTGCAGCAACTGTCCCAATGCCTTTTGCGCCCGTTCACGGATTTTAGCGCTGGGAAAAGGGATGGATTCCTGAATCTTGTGTAAATAACTATCAGAATCGGGCAAGCCATGAGCGATGCCATACAGCTGGCTCAAGATGCGCATCTTCATTTCTTCCGTCGCCTTGTTGGTAAAGGTGACAGCCAAAATAGAACGGTAGGCGTCGGGATTTTCAATGACACGCTTCATGTACTCCGTGGCCAGTGTGAAGGTTTTTCCGCTTCCCGCACTTGCTTTATACACCGTGAGCGATGGTCGTTGGTTTGAAGAGTTGTTCGTTGCAGTCATATTTTGAGTTTTACCATTGTCTGAATAGTTCGAAACCAAACTTGAATCCAAAGTTTCTGTACTTGCCGTTGATGGTCGAAACAAATGCCCCGACAGAGGCCAATCGCGTCTTGAAAGCATAACCCAGTTCGATGTAAGGATGGCCCAGCTTTGCGTGTAAAGCACTGAAATAAAGTCTTTCTCGCTCTATGAAATGCCCAGCGAATGGCAGCCAGGCAAGTATTAAGAAAGGTGACTCGTATGTGAAGTTGGCTCTTGCATAATAGTAAGACGAATTATACAAATCTGGATCCAGCAGTTCAAACTCGCCCGACCAATCATCTATCCACCCATCGGGAAGGAAAGTCTGTCTAAAGTTCTCAAAATCCACAAAGTAGTCATTGCTGGTGCGATGAGTATAAAAACCGCCACCCAAGCGCATCGACAAGCTCTGTACGTTCCACAAAGGCAGAATGTATTGACCATCAAATTCCCAACGCGTGTATGGCACGTTGGTGTTCGCCAGTTTGTTGAGGCTTTGTTCGTAGCTGGCCGTCAGAGTGGGGCCCGCATATCCCCATGGTCTATATTGCACTTGCAACTTTGGGGCGAGGGAAGAATACACCCGAGGCTTGTTGATGAGGTTGAATCCCTCTTTGTGTACGGCGGAACGGTGATGGAGAATCAAACCGGCTTGGAAACCAATATGCTTGGACAACTCATAGTTGGCATAGCAATCCCAGTAAGTATCTTTAAACTCATCCAAATGCATGCCCTCCCAAATGGGATTGTTGTCGGTGGCCAAGTTCAGCTCATTAACCAGTCTTCTGTTCTTGATACGTCGCCCACTTGAGAGGATAGATTTCAGGTAAGCGTTGTGTTTTTTGTCAAAATAATAGATGAGTGGCGTCCAAAAATAAAACTGTTTGAGTTTGAAGGAATAGCCTGCCTTAAACTGAAGCCAAATGTCGCTGTTGTCCGTAAACTTGTATCCGCCGCGAATGTTGAATTTGTAATAAAATCCTTGGTTGTTATTATATCCCATGAAGAGCGGGTTCAAGATGGGGTTGATTCTAAAGTATCCCTGTTGGTCCGGCCCGAATTTTTGATTGATATGCGTCAGCACATTTTCCCCAATCATGTCCCACAAGATGGTTTTCAGTTTCATTCGTCTGCTGGTTGGCGACAGGCTGTCAATCTTTGTGGTATCTTTCTCGGCAGCTTCTCTTGCCTTGATAATCCTGCCGTAGATTAGTTTCTCGTACGAAGTGAGCGGCTCGGGTCTCAACAGCTCCATCTTGTTCAAATCATGGTCATCTTCATTAAGAGTGTCAACAGGTTTAGGCAGATTGTAAGCCATGGTGTAATGAGCCTTGATGTCATTGCCCAAAAAAAGGAAACGAGCATCCAAGTTGCATTTTTCCGGGCGCAAGGGTTGCATGCTGCCGCTGCCCATTTTAATGAAAAGCCTGAATTGTATCATGTCGTATTCACCCGCCAGTCTTACTTGGACAATGCGACCGTCATGGGGTGTGACGATGGCTACGCCGTCAACCAGCAGCGTGTTTCTTAGTCTGGGTTTGAATCTGATTCGAACGAGGCTGTCGGTTTCTTGTTCAATGTTGTATTTGTAATATATTTTATTCTGTTTGTTGAAGGGTGAAAGAATGTTTTCACCAATCATGGTCACATCGTATATGTCGGGCGTGAGGTAGCTCATTAAGGTTGGCATGGCGACGTGTCGACGGGGAATGGTGGACAGCGACAGCAACTTTTTTGTGGTATAGTCGCCGGAAGGAAGAAATGTCACTTTGTTGAAACTTTCCTGAACATATTCCCGTCTGCCGCCATGGGCCACCGCGTACATGGTGGGTACGGCCATAAGAAACACATTGCGCTTGTTGACCCACAAGGAAGACTTCATGTAAGCATAGCTGGTGGTGTCGGCAACTTGCCTGATTTCAAGGGTTTGCGGGTAGCTGAAAACGCGGTGCAACAAAGTGTCGAGCTTACTTTTTGCAGACCATACTTCCTGCGGCAACATGAGGCAGGGAAGTATCAACATCACTACTTTCAACAATGCTGTTCTCACCAAAGACAAAGGTACGATAACCTTGACAAAAAAACAAACGATTGATTAAAATCTTATCGGCATTTTTTATTCATCCGCGGATGGAATAAATTGCATACGAGTGATGGCAAATGGTCGATATCATCCTCCTGTTTGCGCTCGAGCAGGATTATCCATAGTTGGCTCCTTGGCCGTTTTCATTATTTATCTCTCCTCATTATTTCTGACAACTCAAAAAACCTGGACGAACAATGGTATTGTGAAAACTGTCCTAAAAAATGACAATAAATTGGCTGTTGCAAAATGATGAAATAGAAAAAATTGATAGGTATTCGGGATGCACAGAAGGAGTAAATCATCAAGTTTTACGTTGTCTGGGTGTAAAAGCATGGAGTTGTTCTTGTAAAGAGCATGAGTTTGCTGTCCAATAAGCATGCGTTTGGTGCGCAAAAGCTATCAAATAACAGCGCTAAAGAACCCTTTTAGCGGTGTAAACGAGCGATAAATCACCTTGAAAATCACTATGAAAATCGTAAAATGTTGACAACTAACATGTTGTATTTTTCGTTCATTTTTGCGATATTTTCATCGTTGTATCTCTTCATGGAAAATACGCGAAGCACAGAGCACCTTTTGTTAAGAAAAATCCAACAAAACTATTGCTGCATAACCTCATCCCCCTGCGAGGCATGAAGGCCAAAAGTTCTTAAAATATTGAAATATAGTGGTAAAATAAATATAAAATGGTAGGCAACTTTCGCTACTGTGTCATTATTGTTGTATTTTTGCGTTCAGTTTAAAAATTGAATAACAACACAATTATGGCAGAAGCTATTGATATTCGTGAGTTAAACATCCGAATAGAACAACAGAGCGGTTTTGTGACCAACCTTGTTCGAGGTATGGATCAGGTCATCATCGGTCAAAAACATTTGGTTGATTCTTTATTGATTTCCTTGCTCAGCGATGGACACATCTTGTTGGAAGGTGTTCCTGGATTGGCCAAGACGTTGGCCATCAAAACGCTGGCCCAATTGATAGAAGCAGACTACAGTCGAATTCAGTTTACACCCGACTTGTTGCCTGCCGACGTGATTGGTACCATGATTTATTCGCAGAAGGAAGAGAAGTTTCAAGTGAAAAAGGGTCCGGTGTTCGCCAACTTTGTCTTGGCAGATGAGATTAACCGAGCCCCGGCGAAAGTACAGAGTGCTTTGCTGGAAGCCATGCAGGAACACCAGGTGACCATCGGTGAAAACACCTTTAAGTTACCCAATCCGTTCTTGGTGATGGCCACGCAAAACCCCATCGAGCAAGAAGGTACTTATGAACTCCCCGAAGCTCAGGTAGACCGATTCATGCTGAAGGTGGTCATTGATTATCCTACCTTGGAAGAAGAGAAACTCATCATCCGTGAAAACCTTCAAGAAGCCATGCCGCAGGTTACCGCAGTAACCACGGCAGAGGAGATACTGAGAGCACGCTCCATTGTCAACGAAGTGTATATCGACGAAAAAATTGAGCAGTACATCGCTGACATCGTTTTCGCTACCAGATATCCTGAACGCTATCAGATGCCTGAACTGAAAGACATGATCACGTTCGGCGGTTCGCCGCGTGCCTCCATCAACCTGGCCAAGGCTGCCCGCGCATACGCCTTCATCAAACATCGCGGATACGTTGTTCCCGAAGATGTGAGAGCAGTGGCACATGACGTGCTGCGTCATCGCATCGGATTGTCGTACGAGGCTGAAGCCAGCAACATGACATCAGAGGAAATCGTGTCGAAAATCATCAACAAGATAGAAGTGCCATAAAGCGGACGAGGAACAACTTGCACAGACAGTTATTGTCTGCTGAGAAACAACTCTGAAGGGCATGATTCTACCCGATGAAGAATATGGATACAAGTGAAATTTTAAAAAAGGTAAGGAAGATTGAGATCAAGACTCGCGGACTGAGTCAGAACATCTTTGCAGGACAGTATCATACTGCCTTCAAAGGGCATGGTATGGCTTTCTCGGAAGTGAGAGAATACCAGTTTGGTGATGATGTCCGTGATATTGATTGGAATGTCACCGCACGCTTTAACCGTCCCTACATCAAGGTGTTTGAAGAGGAACGCGAGCTCACGGTGATGCTGCTCATCGACGTCTCCGGCTCTTTAGACTTCGGTACTAAGAAACAAACCAAAAGAGAGATGGCCACAGAGATTGCAGCCACACTTGCCTTTAGCGCCATACAGAACAATGATAAGATTGGTGTAATCTTCTTTTCAGACAGAATAGAAAAATATATCCCGCCTAAGAAAGGGCGCAAACATATTTTGTACATCATACGCGAGATGTTAGATTTTGAGCCTGAGAGCAAGAAGACAGATGTTGCCATGGCCATAGAATACCTCACGCGAATGATGAAACGACGCTGCACGGCCTGCGTGTTAAGCGACTTCTACATCCAGCACGATGCCAAGGAGTATAATCGCTTTGAGCATGCTATGAACATTGCAAACCATAAGCACGACATGGTTGCCGTGCAAATATACGACCCACGCGCCAAAAAACTGCCAAACATAGGCTTGATGAAAATATGTGACGCAGAGACGGGGCATGAGATGATAATAGACACCTCGTCGGCCAAACTGCGCCGAGCCCATACGGCTTATTGGATGGAACGTAATGCCCAACTCAAGCAAACGTTTGCCAAAAGTGGGGTAGACTGGACGAGTGTGGCAACGGATGAAGACTATGTGAAGGCCATGATGCGACTTTTTGCACAGCGTGGCGTTTAAAGTATTTGTCTGTGGTGTGCAAACCATCTATCTGGTGTGTAAATACCATATAAGAATGAATGTAAACATGAAATATATCGTTGGTATCTTGCTTTGCCTTTTGTGCAAAACAAGCATGTCTGCCCAAACGGCCGTCGAACAAAAGATTGATTCGGTTGGCATCTTCATAGGGCAGCAGGCTCACATGACCATTGACGTGACGGCTCACGAGCGTGCCAAGATTCAATTTCCATCCCTCAAACCCTCGCAGTATTTAGTCCCGGGAGTAGAAATCATCGACGTTTCGGATGCCGATACAACGGCATTGGACAATCACTTTGTGAAGGTGTCTAAGAAATATACCATCACCTCGTTTGATGAAAAACTATATGCCATTCCCGGACAAAAAGTAAAGGTTGATGGAAAGGAATATGTGGGTGGCACCTTGGCGTTGAAGGTGGTTACCATGGATGTGGACACGCTGCATCCCAACCAGTTTTTCCCACCAAAGGACGTGCAAGACAATCCTTTCCTGTGGAGCGAATGGAGTCCTATCTTTTGGATGAGCGTCCTCATGTTAGTACTCTGTATCATAGGATTTTATCTTTACCTCAGACTCAAGAACAACAAGCCCATCATAACGCGAATTAAAATCGTTAAAAAGATACCTCCTCACCAGAAAGCCCTTACGGCTATCGAGAAGCTGAAAGTGGAGAAGATGACTACCTCAACCGATCAGAAAACTTACTATACCGAGCTGACTGACACGCTGAGAAAGTATATCGAGGAACGTTTCGGCTTCAACGCCATGGAGATGACCACCACCGAAATCATCTACCATTTGCAACAGAACGGTGACCGTAAGATGATGGACGAGCTGAAAGGACTGTTCGAAACGGCAGATTTGGTGAAATTCGCTAAGCACGAGGCGCTCATCAACGAGAATGACATGAACCTTGTCAATGCCATCAATTTCATTGATCAGACGAAGATTGAAGGACAGCCTACTGAAGAACGCATCGTGCCCAAACTCGGTGAGAGTGACAGGCGTAAGCAAAAAAACAGAATGACAATCAAGACTCTACTTGCGATCATAGGCATTGGTGTGCTGGGTCTGCTGGTTTATGTCATCTATCATGTCTATCTCCTGGTGATTTGATTGGGAGCGGATGTGATGTCATTAAAACAAATGAAACGTGGAATTTGTAAATAAAGAATATTTCCTGCTGCTGTTGCTGCTCATTCCATATATAGTATGGTACTTCCTTTATCGTAAGAAGAGTGAGCCAACTATGCGAATGAGCGATACGCATGCTTATCTGTTCGCACCCAAGAGCTGGCGAACGCGGCTGATTCATCTGCCTATGGTGCTTCGGTGCGTCACCTTCATCCTGGTGGTGTGCGTGCTGGCTCGGCCACAAACGCGCAACTCCTGGGACCAGCGTTCTGTCGAGGGCATTGACATCATGCTGGCCATGGACGTTTCAACGTCTATGTTGGCAGAGGACTTGAGGCCCAATAGGTTGGAGGCGGCCAAGAATGTTGCAGCCGAATTTATATCAGGCAGGCCCAATGACAACATCGGACTGACGATATTCGCTGGTGAATCGTTCACCCAATGCCCCATGACAACCGATCACGCCTCGCTATTGAACCTGTTGCGAAATGTTCGTACCGACATCGCTGCGCGTGGATTGATTTCTGATGGTACGGCCGTGGGGATGGGATTGGCCAACGCTGTTTCGCGTCTGAAAGACTCCAAGGCCAAGAGTAAAGTGGTGATTCTCCTTACCGATGGCAGCAACAACATGGGTGACATTTCGCCGATGACCAGTGCACAGATAGCACAGAGCTTGGGCATCAGGGTGTATACCATTGGTGTAGGAACTAACAAGGTGGCTCCTTATCCTATGAGTGTGGGAGGAACGATACAGTATGTGAACATTCCGGTGGAGATAGACTCAAAGACCTTGAGTGACATCGCCGCCGTGACGGAAGGCAACTTCTACAGAGCAACCAATAACAAGGAATTGAAACAGATTTACAACGATATAGACAAGTTGGAGAAAACCAAGATGGAAGTCAAGAAATTCTCCAAGCGGTATGAAGCCTTTCAGCCGTTTGCTTTAGCGGCCATCATCAGCTTGCTGTTGGAATTGCTACTGAGAAATACGATTTTACGTCGTATTCCTTAAAGGTTTTATTGCGCAACTCGTCAAACTTGTTCGCGTGAAAAACGTACGACGGCTGTATAAGTTGTATAATATGTTGAATACAGAAAGTATATGGTAAGATTTGAAGACCCGATATATCTTTGGCTATTAGTCCTGATTCCACTATTGGCATTGGTTCGTTTTGTGGGCTATCGCCGAAGGAAACAGAAGTTAAAGAAGTTTGGTGACCCCGAACTCTTGAAGTTGCAGATGGCCGATACCTCGAAGTATCGTCCGTCTGTCAAGTTCTGGTTGTTACAGGCTGCACTGGCTTTGCTCATCATCATGTTTGCACGGCCACAGATGGGGTCGAAGATATCCAACGAGAAACGCAGAGGCATAGAAACCATCATCGCCTTGGATATATCAAACTCTATGCTGGCAGAAGACGTGGTTCCGTCAAGATTGGCCAAGAGCAAGCTGATGGTAGAAAACTTGGTGGACAACTTTACCAACGACAAAATAGGGCTTGTGGTGTTTGCCGGAGAGGCCTTTGTGCAACTGCCCATCACGAGTGATTACGTTAGTGCTAAGATGTTTCTGCAGAATGCCGATCCCTCACTCATCACCACCCAAGGCACTAATATAGCGCAGGCTATCCGCTTGTCCATGAACAGCTTTACGCAACAAGATAAAGTGGGGCGTGCCATCATCTTGATTACCGATGGTGAAGACCATGAAGGTGAGGCGTTGGAGGCTGCAGAAGAAGCTCGGAAGAAAGGCATCAACGTATATATATTAGGTGTAGGTGAAACCAAAGGTGCTCCCATTCCGACGCCTGACGGTGGCTATATGACTGATGATACGGGACAAACCGTCATGACAGCCTTGAACGAGAAGATGTGTCAAGAAGTGGCTAAGGCTGGTGAAGGAACCTACATACACGTTGATAACACGAGCGATGCGCAGAAGCAATTGAATGACGAGCTGGCCAAACTGCAGAAAGGTGAAACCAACAGTGTCATCTATAGTGAATATGACGAGCAGTTTCAGGCTTTTGCCATTCTGGCTCTCCTGTTGTTGATACTTGAAATATGCATATTGGAAAGCAAAAATCCAATGCTGAGTAAGGTTCGTCTGTTCAAAAAAAAGGAGAATGGAGAAAGATGAATAATACATTAATCAGATATATGCTGGGCTTGTTTGTCATGGCTTTGTGCGTGACAAACGTGTATGCGCAGAGTGACCGGCAGTTTATTCGCTCGGGCAATAAGCTGTACCGGTCGCAAAACTACGCCAAGGCAGAAGCTGAATATCGTAAAGCCATTGCACAAAATGGTCAAAATCCACAAGCTTTGTACAATCTTGGATGTGCGCTGATGATGCAGCAGAAAGATTCTGCGGCGATTGTGCAATATGAAAATGCGGGGAAGTTGGAAAGCAGTAAATCCAGAAAGGCGAAGATATTTCATAACATTGGGGTGATTTGCCAGAATCATCAAATGTATGGAGAGGCGATTGAAGCCTACAAAGAGAGTCTTCGTAACAATCCGGATGACAACGAGACGCGCTACAACCTGGCTCTTTGTAAACGCCAACAGAAGAATCAAAAGCAGAATGGTGGCGAACAAAAGAAGAAAGATGATCAAAAAGGTAAGGACAAACAGAAGAAAGATGATCAGCAGCAAAAGCAACAGGATCAGCAACAACAGCAAAAGAACAAGCCGAAAGATCGGATGAGTAAGGAGAATGCTGAGCAACTCTTAAATGCAGCCACGCAGCAAGAAAAGGCCACACAGCAACGCATGAAGAAAGCCATGCGGCAGTCGGGCAAGAAGAAGCTGAAGAAGAATTGGTAAACTAGACGTGATTAAAAGGATGAATAAGAAAAGGATGAAGCAATATCTCAATTATATATTTATCACCATACTCATTGGTACGTTGTGTCCACTGGTTGGCAACGCACAATCCATCACCGTGTCGGTGCCATCTCATGTGTCAGTAGGAGAGAACTTCAGACTGTCTTACACCATCAATACACAAGAGGTAGACGATTTCAGAGCTGGCAACATTCCAGATGCTATCGAGGTAATTGCTGGACCATATACATCCAGCCAGTCGAGCTTTCAAATGGTCAACGGTCATACCAGCAGCTCGTCTTCCATCACATACACCTATACGTTGTATGCCTCCAAGAACGGTACGTATACCATACCGGCGGCACGTGCACGCATCAACGGAAAGACCATCACGTCGAGAGCCGCGAAAGTGACCGTGTCAGGTACCGCACGACAGAACAATGGTGCGCCTCAGATGCACGATGATTATGCAGGGGAGGCACAAATGAGAAAGGCTGGGAGCAAGATATCGGGCAATGATTTGTTCATCAAGGTGAGTGCCAACAAGCGAAGAGTGCATGAACAGGAACCCATCCTGCTGACTTATAAAGTATATACGCTTGTTGATTTGACACAACTGGAGGGTAAGATGCCCGACTTGACTGGCTTTCACACGCAGGAAATCAAGTTGCCACAGCAGAAAAACTTCCATGTAGAAAAGGTCAATGGGAAAAACTATCGTTGTGTTACGTGGAGCCAGTATGTCATGTATCCTCAAGTAACGGGAAAATTAGAGATACCAAGTATCACCTTCAAAGGTATCGTTGTCCAGCAGAATAGGGCCGTCGATCCCTTTGAAGCGTTCTTCAATGGAGGCTCTGGTTATGTGGAAGTAAAACGCAACATCGTGGCTCCGGGGTTGACGGTGCAGGTAGACCCATTGCCTAAGCGTCCATCAGATTTCTCTGGAGGAGTGGGAAAATTCAACCTTTCAGCTTCGGTTAATCATACGGAGGTAAAGGCCGGAGAGCCCATATCCCTGCGTGTTGTCGTGGGAGGCATAGGTAATCTGAAACTGATTAAACAGCCTGACGTTGCATTCCCTAAAGACTTTGACAAGTATGATGCGAAGATAACCGATAAAACCAAATTGACGGCAAATGGTGTTGAAGGCAACATGATTTATGACATACTGGCGGTTCCCAGAAATCAGGGACAGTATGACATACCTCCCATTGCGTTTACTTATTACGACACGGGCTTGAATGCTTACAAAACCATTAAGACACAGGCTTTCAAGATAAACGTGAAGAAGGGTGATGGCAAAGGCTCTTCGGTTGCTGACTATCGACAGGAGAAGGCTAACGACATCAGAGGTCTCAAACTGCAAAAGGTGAGAATGCACCGTGTTGACGAGTTCTTCTTTGGTTCTCCGCAATATTGGGTGAGCTTATTGGTGCCGCTGTTGGCATTTATCATCTTGTTGGTTGTGTTCCGCAAACGTGCTTTAGACCATGCAGACATCGTGAAAATGCGAGGTAAGAAAGCCAACAAGGTGGCGACTAAGCGACTGAAGAAAGCCAGAAACCTCATGGAACAAAATAAACAAGCCGAGTTCTATGATGAGGTGTTACATGCCTTGTGGGGATATGTCAGTGACAAATTGAACATGCCGGTTGAGCAGTTGTCACGTGAGAACATCGCAGACAATCTGCAACGGCAGGCTGTTGATAGCAAAACCATCGATACATTTATCTCGGCATTGGATGAATGTGAGTTTGAGAGATATGCCCCGGGTGACCCATCCGGTAATATGAATAAGACAATTGACTCAGCCATGACCGCGATTATGGAAATAGAAAATGAGATGAAAACGAGCTCAAAACATAAAAACAATTCGGCAGCGCGTGGCAAAACATTTTTGTTTTGTGTGTTGATGGTGTTCGTTTCACTTTCAGCTTCGGCCATCACCAAGGAGAACGCCGATACCGAATATAAACGAGGCAATTATCAACAGGCCATCAAGGGTTATGAGGAATTGCTCAAAAAAGGCGTCAATGCTGACTTGTACTACAATTTAGGCAACGCATATTATCGTACGGATAACATCACACAGGCCATCCTTGCCTACGAACGTGCGCTGATGCTGTCTCCGGGTGACGATGACATTCGTTTCAATTTGCAGTTCGCCACCTCAAAAACCATTGACAAGATTACCCCAGAGAGCGAAATGTTCTTCGTTACTTGGTATCACTCATTGGTCAATTTTACGAGTGTTGACAACTGGGCTGTCATGGCAGTCGCATCCATTGTGTTGGTGTTGCTGCTTGTGCTCATGTTTCTCTTTGGCCCCAACGTGATGTTGCGAAAGATTGGCTTTTATGGCGGATGCTTGTTCTTTGTCCTCTTTGTTCTCTGTAACTTCTTTGCCTATCAGCAGAAGTATAATCTTCAAAACAGGACGGCAGCCATTGTCATTGCTCCTTCAGTTACGGTCAAGAAGACACCGGCTAATGGAAGTTCAGACGAGTTTGTCATCCATGAGGGTACAAAGGTGGACATCACGGACAAAGGTCTCAAAGATTGGCGAGGCATTCGCTTAGCTGATGGGAGAGAAGGGTGGCTGCAAACCCGTCAGATAGAAGAAATATAATACATTATTAATACAGCATCCTGAAGTTGAATATACAAGCATTAACCGATCTGGATCATCAACTGCTGTTTGCACTGAACGGTTCTGACTCATTGTTTCTGGATGGAATGATGATGACCTTGACGTCCAGTGTGACGTGGATTCCTCTGTATGTCGCCTTGGTTTATCTTGTTATCAAGAACAATGAGACGATGATGCAGATATTTCTCGTCATTGGTTTTGCTGCTTTGTGCCTGCTCCTTTCATCAGGAATGGCCGATGCCCTCATCAAACCGTTGGTGGGTAGGATTCGTCCTTGTAACGATCCGATATTGAAATACCAAATCGATGTGGTTGACCAATATCGTCCGCGGACTTTTAGTTTCTTTTCAGGACATGCGTCCAACACGTTTTCTATTGCCCTGTTCCTCTGTTTGTTAGTCAGAAGTAGTTTGTTCAGCTTCTTTATGATCACATGGTCTCTGCTCAATGCCTATACCAGACTATACTTAGGTGTGCACTATCCAAGTGACGTTCTGGTAGGGTTCGTTTGGGCAACCGTCGTTGGATTCAGTACCTATTGGATGTATTGTCGGGTGAATCGAAAGCTCTCGGCCAATACGAATTACATCTCGAGTCAGTACACCCAAACGGGGTATAACTATAAGGACGTTCATCTTGTTATCTTAGTGATGTCTTTATCGTTCATGTATGTTATTTTTAGAGGATTTGTGTTGTTTACTTAATGAAGGTAAGAACGAAGAAATAATGGATACAAAACATATACATATTAGTGATTATCAGTACGATTTGCCTGATGACCGTATTGCAAAATTTCCTATTGCTCAGCGCGATCACAGTAAATTGCTTTTGTACAATCAAGGCAAAGTTGGTGAGGATGTGTTCTATCATCTGAAGGATTATCTTCCAAAGGGAGCTTTGATGATTTTCAACAACACCAAAGTCATCCAGGCGCGAATGTACTTTATGAAGAATACAGGCGCCAGAATAGAGGTGTTCTTGATGGAACCGGCTGCTCCAACTGATTACGAACAGATTTTCCAGACAAAGGGACACTGTGCCTGGTACTGCATGATTGGCAATTTGAAGAAATGGAAAGAAGGGCCTCTTACTCGTTCCTACGAAATAAAGGGCCGCAGCCTTACGCTTACCATAACCCGGAAAAGTCAGCATAATGAGGATCATGCAGAGGGAAATTTACTGCTGTCCGCACCTGCCACGCATCACTGGATTGAGTTTGATTGGGATGCAGAAGATATTAGTTTTTCCGAAATATTAGAAGATATGGGCGAGCTGCCCATTCCTCCTTATCTCAATCGGGAGACACAAGAGAGCGACAAAACCACTTATCAGACCGTGTATTCTAAGATAAAAGGGTCGGTGGCTGCTCCAACGGCAGGTCTTCATTTTACCAACGATGTGCTCAAATCTTTAGACGAGCATGGCATCGACAGGGAAGAGGTTACCCTTCACGTCGGAGCAGGAACGTTCAAACCCGTGAAAAGTCAAGAGATAGAAGATCATGACATGCACACTGAGTACATCTGCGTACACCAACAAACGTTGGAGAAGCTGTTGCGACACGATGCAAGTGCCATCGCAGTAGGTACAACCAGTGTGCGGACATTGGAAAGTTTGTATTATATGGGCGTGTATTTGTCGGCACATCCCGATGCCTCAGAAGCCGAGTTACATGTCAATCAATGGGCTCCTTACGAGAGAATGCGAGAGGATGGAACCACGGAACAATTGGATGGCGGATTGATAGACGGCATTACACCGATGCAAGCGATACAAAACGTCCTCGACTATCTCAAACGAAATCAATTGGGAGCCTTGCACAGTTCAACCCAAATCATCATCGCACCAGGCTATGAATATAAGATTGTGAAGATGTTGATTACCAACTTCCATCAACCACAGAGCACGTTGTTGTTGCTGGTCAGTGCATTCGTTCATGGCGACTGGCGGAAGATTTACGACTATGCGTTGGCACACGACTTCCGCTTTCTCAGCTATGGAGACAGCAGTTTGCTGATTCCTTAATCGAGTTTACCACTCGATGTTACGCTGGATGACAGCAGTATAATCGTTGAATGGCCATGTGCTGGACACGTCTGACAGGACAAGTAGAAATAAACATGTTGGATATTTACATTTTTTTATAAGATGAAGATAGGTGATAAAGTAAGTTTTCTCAGTGAGTCTGGCGGTGGTATCATCGCAGGATTCCAAGGAAAAAATATCGTATTGGTAGAGGATGAAGATGGTTTTCAGATTCCTACTCCCATCAATGAAGTGGTGCTTGTTCGTGAAGATGATTATAGTACCAGCAAAGTTGTGAGTTCGCATTCACAGAAACCAACTTCTGTGAAGCAGGCCATCAGCCATGCTGAAATGGATGAGGAGGAGGAAGAGATAGAGCAAGCCCCAGCAGACAAAGAGATTACCTTCCGTGCTCCGGTAGAAGAGCGTAAAGGTGGCAACCAACTTAGTTGTTATCTTGCCTTTGTACCATTGGATATCAAGGAGGTGACCCATACGAGATTCGAGTGTTATTTAGTGAACGACAGCAACTATTATATTCGATTCACTTACCTTGCAGCAGAAGGACAGAGCTGGACCCTGAAAGCTACGCAGGAGGTAGAACCTAATACAAAAGAGTTTATCGAGGAGTTTGGTCGTGAGGATTTAAATGAATTGGGGCGGGTAGCCATTCAACTGATAGCCTACAAGCGCGAGAAACCATTCATCTTGAAGCCAGCAGTGGATGTGCAGTTCAGAATAGATCCGGTGAAGTTCTACAAGCTTCACACCTTCGAAGAGAACGACTTCTTTGAGCAGCCAGCCTTGTTATACACCATCATCGAAAATGATAAAACCGCGCGGCCGCTGGTTGTAGACCCAACAGCTTTGAAGGCTGAGATGTATCAAAAGGCTGAACAAGATCACACCAAAGTTGCACCGTCGGCAAAAGCACAGACCGATACCTACATGAGCCGGTACGATGACAAGCGACGAAAAGGAAATCCTTTCGTTGTGAAGCATCGGGACGATGACAATCTTGTGGTGGTTGACCTGCATGCCACCGAGTTGTTGGACTCAACTGCGGGCATGAGTGCAGCGGATATTCTGAATTATCAACTGAAGAAGTTTCGTGACACTTTGGCTGAATATGCTAATAAGAAGGGGCAAAAAATCATCTTCATCCATGGTAAAGGTGAGGGTGTGCTGAGGCGAGCGCTCATCAACGACCTCAATTATCGCTACAAGAAATATCCATACCAGGACGCTAGTTTCCAGGAATATGGTTACGGAGCCACGCAGGTGACGATTAAATAAGGAGGAGTTAACGGGAGTTACG
>CAMQBP010000004.1 GCA_946999025.1 uncultured Prevotella sp.
ACAACACCTTCTTCAATGGCTGCGCGAGTTGCACACAGAGCATCGTCAACGCGATCTTTCTTCTCCTTCATTTCAACCTCGCTGTTAGCACCTACATAAAGAACGGCTACGCCACCAGAGAGCTTAGCCAAGCGTTCCTGCAACTTCTCTTTATCGTATGTGCTTGTAGTGTTTTCAATCTCAGCCTTGATTTGATTGACACGAGCCTGGATGTTTTCGCTCTGTCCACCTCCGTTAACAATCGTCGTGTAGTCCTTGTTGACCGTAACTTTCTCAGCAGAACCCAACATTTCAAGGGTAGCCTGCTCAAGTTTCAAGCCTTTCTCCTCACAGATAACCACTCCACCCGTCAAGATGGCGATGTCTTCCAGCATGGCCTTGCGGCGATCGCCAAAGCCAGGAGCCTTCACAGCGCATATCTTCAAACCGGCACGAAGGCGGTTCACTACCAATGTTGTCAATGCCTCAGAATCTACATCCTCTGCGATGACCAACAATGGACGGCCACTTTCGGCTGCATTCTGCAAGATGGGTAAGAATTCTTTGATGTTGGATATCTTCTTTTCGTAAATCAAGATGTATGGATTTTCCATCACGCTCTCCATCTTGTCCGTGTCAGTCACGAAGTAACTTGACAGATATCCGCGGTCAAACTGCATACCCTCTACCACACCAATGTTGGTATCGCGGCTCTTGCTCTCCTCGATGGTAATCACACCGTTCTTGCTCACCTTGCGCATAGCGTCGGCCAAGAGCTTACCAATCTCTGGGTCGTTGTTAGCAGACACGGTAGCCACTTGTTCTATCTTGTCGTAATTGTCACCCACTTGTTCAGCGTGCGCCTTGATATATTCAACCACTGCACTAACAGCCTTGTCAATACCACGCTTCAAATCCATGGGGTTGGCACCAGCGGTCACATTCTTCAAACCTTCAGACACAATGGCCTGTGTCAAGATAGTTGCCGTTGTGGTTCCGTCACCAGCATCGTCACCTGTCTTGGATGCAACGCTCTTCACAAGCTGTGCACCGGTGTTTTCAAATGCATCCTCCAGTTCTATTTCTTTTGCCACAGTCACTCCGTCCTTGGTAATCTGCGGAGCACCGAACTTCTTCTCAATCACAACGTTGCGACCCTTAGGCCCCAGTGTGATTTTTACTGCATTCGCCAACTTGTCAACGCCCTGTTTGAGCAAGTCTCTTGCTTCAACATCGAATTTAATATCTTTTGCCATAATTTTTATATTCTGTATTTTTATTGGTTCTATAGTTTGTTAATCGTAAAAAATGCACCTGTGCGGTACTTATTTGACCACAGCAAGAACATCGCTCTGACGCATAATCAAATAGGTTTCACCGTCAAATTCTAATTCTGTGCCACTATATTTTCCGTAGAGCACCTCATCCCCTTCTTTAAGAATCATCTCTTCGTCTTTCGTACCGTTACCCACGGCTACCACCTTACCATGCAATGGTTTTTCTTTTGCGGTGTCGGGAATGATAATTCCACCTACTTTTTCTTCTGCTGGCGCTGGAGCAACCAACACTCTGTCTGCTAATGGTTTAACTTTCATAATAATAATTTTTAAGTTCTTCTATATTCTATTCATGTATCTTGAGAGATGTTCAATATCTTCAGAACATCAAACTACAAGACTCACCCTTTCCATGCGAAAAACGTGCCAACTCAGCCGCATGTCATTTTTGTCAGTCTGCTGTCTGCCACTTTTGTCAGTCTGCTGGCTGTTAAATCTGTTATCTGCCAATTTTGTCAGTTCACGCGCTAACTCCTCCACTGTTAGTGATACATATTTATATAGAAATGTTCATGCCCCATTGAGGTGGAATAAAATTAAGTGAACGATGAAGCATGAAGGTCGCACCTATTGTTGCTATTTTTTATCAAATTTCGCCACTAAAACGGCACTTGTAAATCTTCAATTTAGAAAAAATCAATAGGTCTGGAGGATGCATACAGGAGTTCTTTGCGCCAGCAAAATGATGTTTTGGCGCAAAGTCAATGCGCTTTCCTCTCAAGATACATCACTTTAGTGGCCAATTCACATGGCTTTGCCGCGTAAAAGCATGCAAATAACACCTTTAGAGCATTGCTTTTGACTTAAAAAACCGTGTAAAATGGGCACAAAACCAGCCTCCAAAACTGTAACATTCTGACCATCAACCACATTCAAAACCCGCTCATATTTGGCGTATTTTTGGCGAGGTGTAGGGTTGTTGACAAATAAGCCAAGCATGAAGAGGTTGGGTGTCAAGAAAAATCATTTGCAGGTATCAGCGTGATTTTCATCGTGACAACAGATATTCTCTTTCGATTTTTTAGTACATCCAGTCTATGTTTCGGGATTTTTTTCTAACTTTGCAAGACACATATTTATAAACGACTCAAATTTAGCATTAGAGATGAAACAGACGATTCTTGTCACTGGCGGAACTGGCTTTATCGGTTCACACACAACGGTTGAACTACAACAGGCGGGCTACAACGTTGTTATTGTAGACAATCTTTCCAACTCAAAGATAGAAGTCCTTGATGGCATCGAAAAAATTACGGGAACACGCCCCTGCTTTGAGAAGATAGACCTGTGCAATGAAGAAGAAACGGAAGCTGTTTTCAAGAAATATGACAACATTGCTGGCATCATCCACTTCGCTGCCTCCAAAGCCGTTGGTGAGAGTGTGGAGAAGCCCTTGATGTATTACAGAAACAACATCACCTCTTTGATCAACCTGCTGGAGTTGATGCCCAAGTATCACGTCAAGGGAATCATCTTCTCGAGCAGTTGTACCGTGTACGGTCAGCCCACCAAGGAGAACCTCCCTGTGACGGAGGAAGCCCCCATCCAAAAGGCACTTTCGCCCTACGGCAACACCAAGCAGATTAACGAAGAAATCATACAAGACTATATTCACAGCGGCGCAGCTATCAAGAGCATCATCTTGAGATACTTCAACCCCATTGGAGCGCATCCATCTGCCCTGATTGGCGAGTTGCCAAATGGCGTGCCAAACAATTTGATTCCATACGTAACGCAAACGGCCATGGGCATTCGCAAGCAACTAACCATCTTCGGCAACGATTACGACACACCCGACGGGACATGCATTCGTGATTATATCTATGTGGTAGACCTGGCCAAGGCGCACGTCGCTGCCATGAGAAGGGTATTGGAAGAAGACGCCGACCGCATGGAAATTTTCAACATCGGCACGGGAAGAGGCGAGTCAACGCTTGAAATCGTTGAGGGATTTGAGAAAGCAACGGGGGTAAAACTCAATTGGAAGTTTGGCCCACGGCGTGAAGGCGACATCGAAAAAGTATGGGGCAACGTGGACAAAGCCAACCGAGTGTTGGGTTGGAAGGCCGACACGCCCATTGAAGACGTGCTGGCATCAGCCTGGAAATGGCAGGAGAAATTGCGTGAAGACGGGGTGATGTAAACCCTTATCAACCCTTCTGGAGAAGGTGCGAGGCATCATCCAACCGTGCAATCTATCAGCCAGTTGTCCCATGCATGCAGCGGGATAACTGGCTGTTTATGCATAATTTTGTTAATATTGTTTAACAAAACGCCATTCAAGGAGGTGATATTTCGACAGATAAGCTTTTTATCGTAAATTTGCACCCGCTGTCACGAGTTGACGGCATCAATTCAAACCTAAAAATAATAAAACAAAAAAATGGCAACAAAGATTAGATTGCAGCGCGGCGGACGCAAAGGCTATGCTTTTTATAGCATCGTAATCGCTGACTCAAGAGCACCACGAGATGGTAAATTTATTGAAAAGATTGGAACGTATAATCCCAATACGAATCCAGCAGCTGTAGATTTGAATTTCGACAGAGCTCTTTACTGGCTGGAGGTTGGCGCACAACCCACAGACACAGCTCGTAACATTCTGAAGCGCGAGGGTGTATATCTCATGAAGCACCTGCGTGGCGGTGTAAAGAAGGGAGCATTCGACGAGGCTGCTATGCAAAGCAAGTTCGACGCCTGGAAGCAAGACAAGGAAAAGGGATTGCAAACAAGGGCTGAGATTGAAGCTCAGACTAAGAAGGATGCAGTAGCAAAAGAACTCGAAGCAGAAAAGAAGATTAATGCTGAAATAGCAAAGAAAGTAGCAGAGAAGAAGGCTGCCGCACAGGCTGAAGAAGCAAAAGCTGCTGCAGAAGAAGCAGCTGAAGCTACGACAGAAGAGGCTGAAGCTACTACTGCAGAGGCTGAGGCTACGACAGAAGAGGCACCTGCTGCAGCAGAATAAGACAAGCACTTTTACGCAGACAGGTGGGTTAACAGTCGATTCCAGCGATACAAAAACGCAAGACGAATCACGCTTTACGATTGACGTTGGTTTTGACTTTCCTCACATAATACAAGTCTGTTAAATGATAATGAGTTTGGTGTTTCGCCAAACTCATTGTTGTTTTACAGCGTATGTCCTACTTACTGTATCTCGGGATGCACGACATACACGAGCAGCGGATGGCACTTTTTTGGACCAGTAAAAAGAGTATTTGAAAGCCCGTCCCTTGTTTTTCGTCGCCAAGAATCATGCAGAAGCCTCAATCAATGGGGTGTATCATTGCTATTGTTGCAAATATTTTATAACATTGTACATTGCATTATGGAAATCAAAGAGTTAAACAAAAATTCAAAAGACATCGATCTTGTCAAACAGTTGTACGTTGAGGCATTTCCAAAAGTAGAGCGAATACCCTTCGACGCATTGCTATTGTTACAAGAAAGAGCAGATATCAAATTCCTCGGATTTTACGATGAAAACGGCCAATTTAAGGGACTGACCTATACTTATCATCATGATGATTTGAGTTGGCTGTTTTATTTCGCGGTCATGCCCAGTGAGCGAGGCAAAGGAATCGGTACGAAAATTATCCAACGTTTATTAGAAAAGTATAAAGATGAACGACTGATGATTGACATTGAAGACGTTGATCAGCCCGCTGACAACAGCCTACAGCGTAAGAAACGATATGAGTTTTATAAGCGAATGGGATTCGTTGACTACGGATTGCGTAAATCATGGCCTGGAATTACCTACAACATCATGTCAAGTGGTGGACGTGTAACGTCGGATGAATATGACAAAATCGTCAACGAATTCTGGGACTTACTACAGCTAACCGGCGATTAAGCATACCGGAAGATAGGTACTAAAAGCAAAAGCCACGATAACATCTCATGCAAGATGCTATCGTGGCTTGTTGTATGGATAGAGGGTTTAGTCTTCCATCAGCTTTCTGTATCGGCCTTTTTTAATTTCCTCATCCCCCAATCTACGGGCCTTATTGATTTCATATTCAGAATAAGATCCCTCAAAGTAGAACACTTCACCATCGCCTTCGAATGACAAAATGTGCGTACAGATACGGTCTAAGAACCATCGGTCATGACTGATGACTACCGCACAGCCTGCAAACGACTCCAAACCTTCTTCCAAAGCACGTAGCGTATTTACGTCAATGTCATTGGTAGGCTCATCCAGCAATAGCACGTTTCCTTCTTGTTTCAGCGCCAAAGCCAGTTGCAAGCGGTTGCGCTCGCCACCCGAAAGCACTGAACACATTTTGTTTTGGTCGGTTCCGGAGAAGTTGAAACGCGACAAGTAGGCACGAGCGTTAACGTCACGGCCACCCATTCGGAGGGTTTCATTGCCCTGCGAAACCACTTCGTAGACCGTCTTATTGGGATCAATGTCCTTGTGTTGCTGGTCAACGTAAACCAGTTTCACGGTTTCACCCACCTCAAACGTACCGGCATCCGGCTGTTCCAAGCCCATAATCAGGCGGAAAAGCGTGGTCTTACCCGCACCATTGGGACCGATAACACCTACGATACCATTTGGCGGCAGCATGAAGTTGAGATCGTTGAACAACACTTTTTCGCCAAAAGCCTTTTTCACATGCTGCGCCTCAATCACCTTGTTACCCAATCGTGGACCGTTAGGAATGAAGATTTCCAGCTTCTCTTCCCTGGTCTTCTGCTCCTCATTCAACATCCGTTCATAGGAACTCAAACGAGCTTTACCTTTAGCTTGGCGAGCTTTTGGAGCCATGCGAACCCATTCAAGCTCACGTTCAAGCGTCTTACGTCGCTTTGATGCCGTCTTTTCTTCTTGATCCATGCGCTTGGTCTTCTGCTCCAACCAAGAGGAGTAGTTGCCTTTCCATGGAATACCTTCTCCCCTATCCAACTCAAGAATCCACTCACTAACATCGTCCAGGAAGTATCTGTCGTGCGTAACGGCAATCACCGTACCCTCGTATTGTTGCAGATGCTGCTCCAACCAGTCGATGCTTTCGGCATCAAGGTGGTTGGTTGGCTCGTCCAGTAACAAGACATCAGGCTTTTGCAACAACAACTTACATAGTGCCACCCTACGCCGTTCGCCACCAGAAAGATTGGTCACGGGCAGGTCACCCGCAGGACAACGCAGGGCTGCCATGGCCCTATCCAGTTTAGAATCCATGTTCCATGCATCCGTGGAATCGATGATATCTTGTATTTCAGCCTGCCGTTGCATCAGCTTATCCATCTTGTCAGGATCACTATAATACTCTTCCATGCCAAATTTGACATTGATTTCATCGTATTCTTTCAGTGCGTCATAAACATGCTGCACGCCCTCTTGCACATTTTGCTTCACTGTTTTATCAGCATCGAGGGGAGGATCCTGCGGAAGATAACCAACAGAGTAGCCAGGACTCCACACCACATCGCCTTGAGTGGGTTGTTCCAGCCCGGCAATGATCTTCATCAGCGTCGACTTACCTGCACCATTCAGACCTATGATGCCTATCTTAGCGCCATAGAAGAATGACAGGTAAATGTCCTTGAGAACTTGTTTTTGGTTTTGTGGGATTATCTTTGAGACACCCACCATAGAGAAGATAACTTTCTTGTCGTCTACTGTTGCCATTATATAAAATATGTATTGAATGAAATATGCGATAAAAGCTGAACGCTTTTCTGTTGCTCATCAAAGATGGAAAGTCCCATGTTCACGCGTCGAAATGAAGGAGACGGGCCATGTACTTGCCCAAGATGTCGAACTCGATGTTGACAACAGACCCAGTCTTGATATCACAGAAATTGGTATTCTCTCGGGTATAGGGAATGATGGCCACCTTAAAACTGTTGTCCGTAGGCTCACATACGGTCAGCGAAACGCCGTTCACGGTGACACTACCCTTGTCTACGGTCATGTAACCACGCTTGGCCATCGTCTTGTCAAATGGATATTCAAACGTGAAATAGGTTGATCCATCGGCATCTTCCATGTTCACACACGTCGCCGTTCCGTCAACATGACCTTGCACGATGTGCCCATCCAAACGGCCATTCATCAACATCGACCGCTCTACATTCACCCGGTCGCCCACTTTCAACAGCCCCAAGTTGCTTCTGATGAGGGTTTCCCTCATGGCTGTAACCGTGTAGGTGTCGTCGGTCAAACGTACTACCGTCAGACAAACACCATTGTGACTGATGCTTTGGTCAATCTTGAGATGATCTACAAACGAGCATTTAAAGGTGAAATCAATATTGTCTTGATCTCGATCGATGGCAACCAGTGTGGCCATTTCTTCTACGATTCCGGAAAACATAAGCTAAAGTGTAATTAAAAAGGCAGGAATGCACCTGCCTTTGTATCATAAAAAGGGGTTGCTCGATGATGTGATGAAACTCCGTACTTGATAAGATTTGAGAGCTCTCCGCCTTTGTAATCCACCGGCTTTACAGCTTAGTCCCTAAGGATTTATGTGGCCCGCCATTAGCAAGAGAAGTCTTCTCGGTTTCATTTTTTTATTGATGAGTATCCCGATCAAACCGACACAACCCCCATGTTGTATCATGTTTGTTATTGCAAAGATACATTTTTCGCTCGAAACAAGCAAATTTTGCACCCTGTTTTCTGTTTGATTTTACATGAAATCACAGAATTGCTAAACTTTTTCATTACTTTTGTCGTCTAACAGACAACAATGGAATGTGGGGATAAATACCCCATCTTCCCGCGCAATCTGATAAAACATAACGAACACGGTATGAAAAATATTTGTACAACTTGTCTTCTGGCAATCATCTTCTTGTCATTGTCAACCCCTATTGAAGCGCGAAAGTGGTCACTGAAAGACTGCATCCATTACGCCCTATCCAACAACATCTCGCTGAAAAAGACCTCGCTCAAGCACCTCAGCGCCATTGAAGACACCAAGCAGAGCCAGGCTGCGCTGCTGCCATCGCTGAACGCTGCCACCTCTCAAAATGTGACTTATCGGCCATGGCCGCAAACGGGTATAGCCGCTGAAGGCTATGTGCAGACTTCAATTGACAAGGTGTATTACAACGGAACCTACAGTGTGAACGGCAGTTGGACGGTATGGAACGGTGGAAGAAACACCAACACGGTGAAACTGAACAAGCTGACGGAGAAACAAGCCGCACTCGATTCGGCGACCATGGCCAACCAACTGATTGAGCAAATCGCACAGCTGTATGTACAAATACTCTATTCCAGCGAGGCCATCGCAGTGAACAAATCTATGTTGGCCTCGAGTCTGCAAAACGAAAAGCGTGGCGAAGAATTCATGAAAGTGCAGAAAATGAGTCGTGCCGACATGGCGCAGCTTACCGCCCAACGTGCTCAAGACGAATATAATGTGGTTGAAGCAGAGAGCAACTTGCGGAACTACAAGCGACAGCTGAAGCAGCTTCTGCAACTGGTTGATGAAGATGAGTTTGAAATAGACGTGCCGTACACAACCGATGTCATGGCTCTTCAACCGATACCCACTGTGAAAGCGGTCTATTCGGCAGCGCTGAACTATCGTCCTGAAATACAAAATGCACAGCTGGGCATCGAGAGCAGCAATCTGAGCGTAAAGATAGCGAAGGCCAGCAAACTGCCTGTTATCGGAATCAACGCTGGCGTTGGTACCAGCACCACTTCGATGAGCGACTATCAATGGGGAAACCAAATGAAAAACAACTTTGACATTGGCGCAGGCATCTCATTGAGCATTCCTCTGTTTGACAACAGGCAGGCAAAGACAGCCATGAACAAAGCCATGTTGCAAAAGCAAAACTACATGCTCGACTTGAAGGACAAACAAACCACCTTGTATTCGAACATCGAAGACTATTGGCTGCAAGCGGTCAACAACCAGAACCGATTTAAGGCTGCCAAGGTGAGTACACAGAGCGCAGAGGAAAGTTTCAGACTGCTTAAAGCCAAGTTTGACGAGCAGCTCATCAACATCGTTGAACTCACAGACGGCAAAAACAAGCTCATGACAGCAGAACAAAACGAACTGCAAGCCAAGTACCTTGCGATATTGAATATTGGCTTATTGAAATTCTACCAAACGGGGTTGATGGAATAAAGGGTGCGTGTTACAGCCTAAAGCATCAACTCTTTTGGTGACGAAACAAAGGTAGCAGCTCCATGTTCCAATAAAAAGTCTTTGTCTCTAAATCCCCATAACACACTGATACAAGGCATGTTGCTGTTGCGTGCCGTGGCTATGTCTACATCACTGTCACCAATGTAAACAGCATCTCGGCCATCATCGTCCAATTGGCGCAAGGCTTCCAATACCGTGTCAGGTGCCGGTTTTTTCTTGATGTTTTCCCGTTCACCAATCGCTACCGTGACATAGTCGCTACAAAAGTGGCGACAAAGGTCTTGGGTAGCATCGTAGAACTTGTTGCTAACCACAGCCAACTTCTTGCCATGGGCATGCAAATTGGCCAAAAGCTCAAGTATCCCCGGGTAGGGTTTGGTATTGTCAAGATTATGAACCAAATAGTGTTGACGAAAATCAGCGTATGTAGCCTCAAAATCGGGGTTGTCTAATCCGTTGGGAATGGCACGCTCCATGAGTTTTTTCACACCATTACCCACAAACTTTCTCACCTCACCGATGGTACGTTCAGGCATGCCATGCATCTTCAAAGCCGCATTGCAACTAACGTATAAGTCTTGAAGCGAATCAAGCAACGTTCCATCTAAATCAAAAATATATGTACTGTATTCTTTCATGAGTCCATGAATGTTTAATTTGTTCAGCAGGCTGACTCCCATTGAAGTTTCCTCTTCATTCTGAAGGAAAAACCATTCGTCAATTAACGATTCAGTGTATATTATCTTTGTCAACCCTGTTTCTATCTGCAAAGGTAGCATTTGTTTGTTGCATTGACAAACAAATGAACGTTTTTCATGGCTCCTGCCATGGCTTCAACAGACGATTGTAAGGGATGAAGCAAACCAACTAATCTTCTTTTTTTCAACATCCTTCAACCTTATTATTTCATTGAAAATATGGCGATAAACGAATCGTTATTGCGTAGGAGGAATTATGCTAACTTACAATATATCAGGCGAATACGAAAACAAATAACTAAACGGCACTTCCGTGTTAAAAAGATTACAAATCAAGTCACATGACATTGGAGGTTAAACTCAATGACTTTGGAGGTAAAACTCAATGACTTTGGAGGTCAATTCACATGACTTTAGAGGCCAAACTCAATGCTATTGCCAGACGTGGCGTGAACGGTGGTGTTTGGCAGTCAGAGTTCAAGAATGAGAAACCAAAATAAATGCGCAATTATTTTGCCTTGTCTCCAACTTCAACTACCTTTGCACCCGAATCACATTTGCAATTGAAAACATGGACAAACAGCATAAAAACTACTATCTTCTTGCTGCGGCCACCTGCGTTCTTCTGGTATGCGGATTGACCTTTTACTATTTCTTCAGCTCTTTTTCAACCTCAGAAACCACCAGCTATATCTACATAGACGCGGATGATAATGCCGATTCGGTAGTAGCCAAACTAACTCCCATAGCCCGTCAACACAGTCTCCATGGTTTTACCACGTTGATGAGACACACCAAGTATGCCGACCACGTTCGCACAGGTAGGTATGCCATCAAGTCGGGAGAAGGGGCTTTCACAGTTTTGAGGCACCTGAAAAATGGCATGCAAGAGCCCGTTAATCTTACCATTCCTACGGTCAGGACCGTAGAACGCTTGTCGGCCGAACTGGCAAAACATCTGATGCTGGACAGTACAACGTTGGCCAGTGCTTTGAAAAACGACACGCTGTGCCAAAAATACGGCTATGACACCACTACCATTGCGTGCATGTTTATTCCAAACACCTACGATATTTATTGGAATGTAAACACGAACAAGCTGTTGGATCGGATGAAAAAAGAGAGCAACAACTTCTGGAACGCCGATAGAAAGGCAAAAGCACAGCAACTGAAATTATCTCCAAACGAAGTGATTACCCTGGCCAGCATCGTTGATGAGGAAACGGCTAACAATGGGGAGAAGCCCATGATTGCCGGCATGTATTACAACCGACTGATGTTGCGCAATGCCGAATATCCCAACGGAATGCCACTGCAAGCTGACCCTACCATAAAATTTGCGTGGAAAGACTTTGGTTTGAGGCGCATATACAATAAGCTGTTAACCATCAAAAGTCCCTACAACACATACGTGAATACTGGCTTGCCACCTGGCCCCATCCGTATCGCATCGATTGCCGGCATTGAGTCTGTGCTCAACATGACCCGTCACGACTATCTGTACATGTGTGCCAAAGAAGACTTCAGCGGAACACACAACTTTGCACGGACATACACTGAACACAAGGCCAATGCAGCCAAATACACCGCAGCACTGAACCAACGAGGCATTCAATAACAACTTGTCTGGCGGAACATCTCCCCCACCATCATTTCTGCAAAGCAGCCAGGAATAAATGGCTTTCGCCAGGAAAAGGTTCCGTATGCTACCCTATCCCGTTCAACCTCACCCCATTGAAAAAGAGGCAAACTATCATCAACATAGTTTGCCTCTTTTTTTTCTGTGTGCCAGCCTCTTTCACACCTCCGAAGGACGACCTGAAACCATTGAAATCTGCTTATAGGACGGCTCAAATCGACAGTAAAACGCGCCTTTACAAGAGCCGTCGGCGTTGGCAGTGTAAGTTCTGCGGCTAAACATTTGTAGGGTACAAGCGGCTCACGGCTAAGCGGTGAACACCTTGTTGCTAAAAAGGCAATGAATGCGCCATAAGCAAACGAAAAGCCACTCACCATTCTGACGATTCATATTTACTTGAACAGAATGGTAAGTGGCGATACGAAAGACTCATGCAATAAGCTTAAAATCTCTCAGTCAGGACTCATGTCTACCAACCAGGATTCTGTGGAAGCTTAAATCCGCGAGACTCATACAATGTGATTTGGTCCTTGGGCAAAGGATACAAGTAGTCTTTCTCTGAATAAGTGCGCATTTTCCCCTTATCTTTGATTGGCAAAATGTACCCGCTGTTTCCGCCTCCAGCTAAATGAACGCCTTTCAAATTCTCAACTTTCAACGGTTTCTTATTCGGATATTTGGCATTATACCATTGTACATATCTATCTTTATCTACCCATGCCCCTTTATTCAAATCGGGGTTCAGACTCATGTCTGCATAATTAAGTTTACTCCAACGGCGCAAGTCATTGAACCTGATTCCTTCGAAGACCAGCTCAACTCTCCGCTCACGACGTATCTCCCACAACAATTGCGAAACATCTTGGTCGCGTTTAGGATCGTTGATGACAACACCATTTACCTTCAATTGCCCACCATCTAAAGTTACATGAGGCATAGAGGTGCTCGGCCGATCTCTTAAAACATTTATCGTTCTATCAAAATCTTTTTGCGTCAAATTGTATGCGCCCAAAGTAGACAACTCGGCAGCCGCCTCAATATAATTCATTAACACCTCATTGTATTTCATTACAGGAGCATCCGTAATGCAAGTGTTGCTTCTACCTCCAGGCAAGTATTTTAGTGATTCGTTTACAAAGCGGTTGCCAAAATATCCAGAAACAGCCCAAACATCTACAACACCCGTCAAAAGAATTCCCGTCGTATCAATATTGGCATACAGGCGAGGGTCACGATCAGCGATTTCGTCATAGAACCATTTATCGCCCTTAAACATATTGTTACCACTTTGACCTATAGGAAGACCGTTTTTGGTTAGATAGGCGTCGATCAAGGATTTTGAAGGTGCACTTTCCTCGTGTTCAGTGTTTTGGAACGCCATCAAACTGTGTGTTACTATCGACTCAACATAAGCACGGTACATAATGACTTCCGGATTACCGGCGAGATCCATAGACGTGGTCAAGTCTTTATAATTATCACACAATTTATATTTGTCCTCGTTCATGATGGACTCTGCAAAATTCTTCGCAGCCATCAAGTATTTTTTCGCAGCTTCGTTATTCTTTTCCCGATATTTTTGCCATGAGCCCTCAAACAACATGAAGCGCGACGCAAAAGCTCTTGCTACATCTTTGTTGATAGACAATCCAGGCTTGCCATCGGATACGCGAATATTTTCAACAGCAAAATTGAAATCATCTAACACTTTATCCATTACCACCGTACGCGAATCCCGTGCTTTGTAAAGTGTATTATAATTGTTTTGCGCTATCGTATCTGCATAATAAGGAACGTCTCCAAATTTTTCAACTAACGAAGCATACTCCATTCCACGCAACAATCTACTTACGCCCAGCCAGTGCTTCTTCGCTTCTTCGTTCAAGGCCGACTTTTCAATGCTATTTATTTGCAGGTTTAACGCACGAACATTATCAAAGTTCCAACCAGAACCTCTTGTTGATACCGGTGCAACCTTTGTAAAAAATGTTGCTTTCATTTGTGCTATGTCGTCTGTCCAGTCGGCTACATTGGTTTGGGTAAACCAATCAGCACGCGACCATCCCGACCTATATCCAGGGAAATAAGTGGTATAAAAATCTAATGTCGACAACCGAATGTTCGACTCTTTATCCCAAAACTCCGGAGAATATCTCACGGTATCCAGTGGATCCAAGGTCAGAAAATCATTACATGATGTGAATGTAATGGATATCAGGAATAGTCCCAATCCAAATATTTGTTTTTTCATATTATTTGCTTTTTAAGAGTTAGAATACAGCTTGTACACCAAAAGACAATGTCCTTGTATACGGATAGCTTCTACCAAACGACCAGCTACTGTTTCCATAGCCAGCTTTATAATTTGTTGACTCAGGGTCTAACGGCAATTTCATGTTATCAAACTCAAACAAGTTTTCGCCACTGAAATATATTCTAAAGCTTTGGAAATAGGCCTTTTGTACCCATTTTGCCGGTAACGTATATCCCACCGTAATGTTTTTACAGCGTAGATAAGACATATCTTCTAAGAATCGAGTCTGCCGCAAATAGCTTTTACCACTTGATGTCCATGCCATGTTAACGGGGCGTGGATAGAACGCATCTGTATGTTCGGGCGTCCAATAATCCATTTGATGGTCAAAGGCAGCATCCATATATCCAGAGCCACCTCCTGCAATACCCACAGCACCGGTTGGCCAATAGTCGCGTTTTCCTACACCTTGGAAGAAAAGACTGACATCAATTCCTTTATATGATGCTCCTAAGTTGAAGCTGTATTCAAAATTTGGAAGCTCATTACCAATAACAGACAAATCCCCATGGTCTTCAACGGTGTTTTTGCCGTATGTTATTTTACCGTCATCATTTAAATCTTTGTATTTTACATCTCCAGGTTCAAATTTGAAGTTTCCACTTTCAAACAAGGCTTGCGACGCGATACCTTTTTTGAGTTTACCGTTCTCGTCAAAGTCATCTTTTTGGAACAACCTATCGGATGTATAGCCCCATATTTCGCCTAACCTCTTACCTTGGTAATTGCCATAGATGTTGCGGTCTTGAGCGTTAAATTTAGTAATCTCTTCCGTTACATGAGACAATGCTGCCCCCAAAGAAATACCTAAGCCATTTTTGAATAAATGCTGATAATTAGCGCCCAATTCAAAACCTGTGCCCGTAAGTTCTCCGTAATTAACCTTTGGTACTTTCGCTCCAAACGTAGCAGGTAAGGCTTCTCCCGCGGTGTGCATGTCAGATGTTACACGACGATACCAATCAAACGTAAATTTCAAATCATTGTCGAAAAATGCAGCATCAACACCGAAATCTAACGTTGTAACTCGTTCCCATGTTAACGTAGGAGATATAACGGAAGGAGTACTCAGTGAAGCCATATTTTTACCTCCGACTACCCAACCCGAATAGTTCATCGCCATTACAGACATAAACGAATAAGGTGCCACATCTTGATTTCCTATGGTACCCCACGATCCACGCAATTTCAGATTAGACAACACAGGCGATGCCCAATGCATGAATTTTTCTTCTGACATACGCCATCCTGCAGATGCAGAGGGGAAGAAAGCAAACTTCTTTCCAACGGGGAAACGAGACGAACCATCATAACGAGCATTCAGCTCGAACAGATATCTTTGCATGTAATCATAATTAATACGCCCAAAGAAACCTGCTGCTGCGAAATGGCCATGATAGCTTGAACCTTTTTCAAATGAATACTGATCACCCGAAGCAAGTGCTATTTCAGGAAGGTCTTGACTTATCAATCCCTGTCGTTTAGAGTGATGTCCAAGACTTTCACGCTTTTCCGCATCAAAACCACCCATCAACTTAAAATTATGCTTATCTAACAAGTCGAACTGGTAAGTTACATATCCTTTGAAAATATGTTGTGTGGTATACATGCTGTTTTGTGTTACGGCATCATGAGAGCTGGGGTAAATTTGTTCAAAGCTGTTGAAAGGAGAGGTTGCAAACATGTTGTATGCATAAACATTTCCTCCATTACGCTTCTGTGCATCATTAGCATACGAAAATGTATAATCAAAATTGACGGACAGGTTTTTCATTGGATTCAACTCCGTCCCCAAGTTGACACGGACGTATGTTGAGGTGACGCTTTCCCGATTACCATTTTTGATATCTGTTACCGCCGAGCGGAATGGCTTTCCTTTGTAGTCGGCGTAAGGATACCAACGAGGCCAACGCAACAAATAGAACCAAGCATCATACTGTCCGGATGTAAAGCGGTAAGGCTCCTCTTTTTTAGAACGCGTCAGCAATATGTTAGAGCGTACTTTCCACCATTTAGTGATTGCCGTAGTAATATTACTGTGCAATGTGTATCTGTCATACTCGTCAGTGTTGAACTTCATAACGCCTTTTTGACCTAAGCGGCTCAAACTGATATTATATTGCGTGTTCTTGTTCCCACCAGTTATCGACAGGCTGTGATTTTGTTGTGGTGTCCACTTGTGCGTGAATTCCTTCACTGGGTCGAAAGAACGGTAAAAATACGTTTTGCCATTAACAATCTCAAAGTCGCGGCCTTCCTGCATCTCTCCCAATGCATCTTGCGACATACCGCCGTATTTCTGCTCCCATTCTTTGATTTTCTTGATGGCATATTGGTCTATGGTATAGCCAATATTGGACTTCTGCGTCAATTTTTCCGACTGCATGATTCTCCAGATATAGTCAGCATTATCAGAGGCTGAAGCCAATTTGGGCATGACGGTCGGTGTGTTCCACGCAAAATTATTAGAATAAGACACTCTTACCTTATCATTGGCAGCACCTTGCTTTGTCGTAATCAAGATAACACCCCACGCTGCTCGTGTTCCATAAATAGAAGCAGATGAGGCATCCTTGAGTACAGATATGGTTTCGATGTCATCTGGATTGACCAGATTCAAGCTGGGCACTTCAACGTTGTCAACCAAAATTAAAGGAGACGTTCCGCTTGTTGCATTTAAAGAACCTATCGAACCACGTAGTTTAATGGTGGATTCTGTTCCAACGCCTCCTATTCGATTGGTGATGGTCAATCCCGGCGTAGCTCCCTGTAAAGCTTTGCCTACATCTGTAATTGGCCTGCTGGCAATGGCTTCTCTTACATCAACATTAGCCACCGCACCTGTCAGGTTGGCTTTCTTCTGCGTACCATAACCGACAACAACAACTTCGGAAAGTTGTCCGGCATCTTCCTCAAGTGCTACCTGCATGTTGTCTCTTGCTCGAAGCGTTACCGTTTTGTACCCAACGTAAGAAATTTTAAGTTGCGTACCAGCCTCCACAGAAAGTGTAAAACGACCGTTTGCATCGGTAATCGCACCTGACGACGTTTTACCAACCACAGCAATCGTGGCACCTACAATCGGTTCACCATGGGCATCGGTGACAACGCCACGAACGGTTTGTAGTTGCATCATCACACCAGGCAAGTTTAAATCGCTTGCTGATGCCAGCATCGGTTGGGACGCAAAAGCACTACCGGCGACCGTAAGTATCGCGCATAGATAATTTTTTGTTTTCATAGACCCAAAATTTAAGTTAATAATAATATATTTTCTACTTTGAATATTGTTCACAATAAGGGGTTAACGCGTAGAAGAGTTTTTGGGGTGTAACTGATTCACCCTATCTTAGTGATTACTTCCGCAACAAATGTAGTGATATAACACTAATAATACAAATTTTATTTGAATTAATTTACGTTCCCAATTCATAAATAACGTTTAAAAGCGCATTGAAGGGGAAAGTTTACGCACAAGTACATCGAAGCAATGAAAAAAAATCTGCAGGCCATATCCTTAGACATGCCTGCAGATTGTAATGTTTAAATGACTTTTGCCGATATTTGATAGCTCATTTGAACGTTTCAGTGATGATCAACCGGCTGAAAGTCTTCTTCCTTTATTCAACGTTTACCGCTTGATGATTCGAACACCATTGAAGTTGTTGACCTTGACAATATAGATGCCATTTGGCAGACGGCTCAAATCCAAATCGGCGTCGAAGCCTTCGGCAACCAATGAGCCCGAAACACTGTAAACGCGTACAGACTTGATAACCTCTGACGTTTCAATATGGATGCGTCCGGTTGTCGGATTCGGTGAAATTCTCAATCGAGGTGCAGCTTCAACTTCGTTGATGCCTGTTGTTGCGTTGATAACGAGTGATTTCTTCGCCGGAACCGTAGTTACATTCTTCTCGGTAGGTATAGAGAAAATCGATACGCCCTGATGACCAATCACCAAATTGCCAGCATAATCGAATGCCATTTGCTGGATGCCGGTACCTGTGAGTGAAGCCTTATACGAATATTTCGGTGTTAGCGTAGGTACTCCGTCGTTCCATGTGATGTCAAAGAATTGGAGTACGTTTGTACCATCACTGATCACCAACAACGAGTTATCTTTATTGACGGCAAATCCCGCTTTAGCTGAACCATTCAACAGGGGTGCAAATTCTTGCGTACCTGAATTGAATACGATTTCACCATTATGATTCACGTAAATCAAAGATGGTACACCCTTCGTGTTATTTCCGGCACTTCGGAACTGAGAAACCCAAACACCACCATCGATTCCGCCAACAAGATTACAGTTTCCATTAATCTCGTATCTGCCAACCTTGAAAATTTGACTTGGTGCTTTATCCCACGTTGATGCTATCGTACCATCTTCGTTACCGATATTATAAACTCCAACATCCTTTCCAAAGTCTTCCAAAGAAACGAACAGTTTCGTATCAGCTCCAGTTCCGTAAACACACAAACCTGGAGATGATGAACCGACATTAACTCCGTTATTGACAAACAGACCCTTGCTATTGCGTTCACCAACAAAGAATTGGGTGTATTCACCTTCAAGGTCGGCAGGATTCATCAAATATACGCCGGAATGATCGTCACTCCAATCGGAGATATAGACAGTTCCCTTAGAGTCAACACCTAAACGATACTGTGAACCCCACTTGGCTTCTTTCCCTATATAAGGATTTTCATTGATACGTGTCCAATCAGGATTGTATGCATACATACCAATTGAATATGCATTAACATAGAAACGACCGAAATAATCGGATTCTGGTGAGTTGTCAACAGCCACAAATACGGTCTTAGGATATTGCATCGATGCATCATTCGGGGTTAAACGACTGATATTTGCAACCGCAGAACCAGTTAATCTTACAGCCCAATTAAGCTTTTGGCCCGATTGCCCTGGCAATTGATCGGCAGTCAGTGTGATGGTGTTGCTTCCTTGTTTAACATCAGGAATGTCAGCAGTTCCAACTTCCTCGCCTGTTGCCGAATCTGTGAATACCAGTTGTGCAGATTGTGCATCGTCGTTTGAATTGAAAGTGAACTTATATGAGTTATCAGGCAGCTGTTCGCCCTTCAAATCGTAAGCCATGATACGTTTAACGGCAGGCTGTTCGATGCCCTTGGTCGTAAATTTGGTAATCACATTGCCTACGATGAGATACAAATTGATGTCTTTTCCATCGACACTTGCTCCTGTACCCATATCGGTTGTTGCAGGAAGTGCTTCTGGTAAATCAGTATTTGTTTGAATGAGTTTGGCTTTATCGATGCCTTCAGTAATATCGTAGAGACGCAAGCCGCCAACTTTACCATCCTTAATAAATGGAGTTACCATCATAGAATGATGTGCATACTTAAAGAAAGAAACACCAGTTGCCGCTTGTCCAACTAAATTATCTTGATCGGAAAGCTGACCAAGTACCTCACTGTTGACGTTAACTGTTTTGGCAGGCTTGAACTCAACAGGCAAGAATTCGGTTCCATCAATGACATACTGATCGTCTGCCAATGGTGAAACCTGAAGAAGAACTTCTAATCCTGTAGCCAATTTGTTAACTGGACTTGGAGCTGTTGACTTAATGTCCTTTTCAGTAAACACCGTACTTGCAATCTGGTTGTCAACAATGTTCAGATCGATGAAGCGCTTGATGTGTTTATCACCCCAGTAATTAGCGGCAGACATGAATACATGACAGTCGTTAGACGGACCGCTGACGGCCAGCGTTCGGCCAACAATGGCATTATAATAGTTGGCTGAGGATTTGGTGGATACCCATACGGCAGGATCTGCATCAAAATCATCCCACTTATAGACGAAGATTTCTCCTCTGGTAGAGCCTTCTCTGACTTGGCCGTCATTAAACTGGCATTCCTCACTATTTAGACCAACGAGCTTTCCATCAGCTGTGAAAGCGATATCGCTCAAACGTGACTTGAACCCATCATTATCAGGTTCGGCAGCTGCAATACCATTGATGCTGAGTTTTTTAACAAACTCGTTTGTCTTGTTATTGATCAGACTAATTACTGGCTCACCATTGTTGTTTGATAAGATAATCGTAGAATCGCCTCTGACAATAGCACGCTGCATTTTTCCTGTAATATCTTCAAAGGCTTTCGAAGAATTGGAGAACTCTATTTTTCCAGGAAGACCTACATAACTCGGTAAATTAGGTTCTGGATAGTTTTCATAAACAATTGCAGGTGGCACATAGCTTTCTGATTCAAGCAAAAGTTTGGCGTAAGACGTCTGATTAGCTTCTACTTTGATTTCTTTTTTATACTCTTCTGTCAGCTCTTTGTAACCATCTGCTTTTACAGAAAGTGTATAATCGCCAGGAGCTAGTCCTTCGAAAACAAAAACTCCGTTATAGTTATTATCAACTTTGTAGGTTCCTACCTGATTTCCATCTTTCAAAAGGGTGACTTCTGCTCCATTGAGTGGCAACCATTGATCGTTTGTATTTGGCGCATAGTTGAACAGTTGGTGAACAATTTTCTCATGCATGTCCTTCACTGTTCCCATGATATAACCTGTTTTTTCAGGTGTGAGGTTAAAGTAATCACACACGCCGCGTGCTACGCGTATACCTTCTTGTCCACAATAGTCAGGATTGAGGGCACGGTGACGAGCTGGCTGGTAAGTATGGAAATAGCCTTCGAGCAAGAAACCGGGAACGCCATGACGAAGTACGCCCAAATAGCCTTTTTTCCCTGTCACATCGCTAACCCAAGCTCCTCCATAGAATGTAGAGTCGCCTCGAATATTCATCTGGGTCTTGCTGTAATAGCTGTATATATCAATGTCGTTTATGAAATGCGGTTCCCAACATGCTTTACACATATCATAACTTCCAGGAGACCAATCGTTCCCCTTACCATCTTGTCCACGATAAAGGAACAAAGGATAGTTAGTAAGTGAGCCGTCTGCTGCTGCGTTCGAGTGAATGGAGATAAACATATCCATATTATTTGCTTCAACTTCAGCACAAATTTCCGACAAATTACGATTGTATTTCTCCTCATCGGGTGCACCTTTCACATAAGGATAAGGACCATTGAGTGTTCTGGAATAAAGAATATTCTCGTGTTTCACGCCCATCTTTTCCAGCGTTTTACCCAACTTCAGGATTTTCCATAAGTTGGTGTTTGTCTCATAAAAGCCAAGCGTGTCTGGACGGCCTGTTTCTGGAATTGCCGGATACGGAATTGTTGCCATTGGCCTGTCATTAGGCCCCCAGCTGCCGTGCCCCGCATTCAAATAAATACGGACATCATTGCCCCCGTTTCTTGCTTGAACGGCAACGAATGCAAAGAGCAATGATAATGTGAGTAAAATATATTTCTTCATAGCATTGTACTTTATCAATTGTTAATGTTTATGTCAATCATGTATGCCTCACCTGCAGGAGTAGAGAAGACGATCTTATCGCCTTTCAACGTTGCATAAGGGTACATGGCGATTACAGAATCATCAGTTAAGACTTGTTCTTGCCCGCTTAATGATTTGACAACGATAGAAGAGGCATAAACATACTCACCATCATCTTGATCGTTCATACCAATTATAACATCGTTGTTGTACCAACGAGGAGCACGCAGTGTACCCAGAGATTTGAGATTTGATCCATTCATGTCGCAAACAAAGGCACCAACGCCACAAACATAGTAGAGGGCTTTGGTTCCATCAGGCGAAACAGAAGGCCAAATGTAGCTAAATTGCTTTCCATTGGGCGAGAAAACTTGCGTCTTTCCGCCTTTAGTAATCAGCAATTGACGATTTTTGATGGACAACGTAGGCATCTCAAAGCGCTTGATGGCATTGGGTTGTAGACGAGTTAGCTGTTGTTTGTTGTCTTTGACAACCGAAACAGTTGCTCCACCAATTGAATAACCTTGCAGGTTGCGCGACGGTTTTACAAGCTGTAGCGTCTTACCTGTAGATAAATCAATAGCGTTCAAACTCACGCGACGCAAATTATTCTTGGAATAACTACTCTCAGGATAAAGAATTTGTTTCCCGTCATTAGAAATTTTAACGTTAAATCCTGTTCCTTTTCCTGATGTCAATTCCTGTGTTTTCCCTGTACTTAAATCGAACTTTACAAGACCGTTGTTGGAGGCTGTGGACAGAAGGATGTAATCTCCCACAGGACTTAGCCCAACAACTGATTTTGTAGGTCCATTAGGAAGGTCGATCTTCTTCATCGATCCAACCTTCAACACCTGCGCTTGCCCGATGATAGGCAGACAGATGATACAAATTAGTAGCATTTTTCTTTTCATAATAGACAGATAATAGTTAAACAATAGAGATCAAAATCAATGGTACGTTATTCATTTTACGACCATTGGGTCTTATTTTTTAGTATTAGATTTCAATGGAAGCAATCGAGCTGTTGACATCAAAATGCAGAATGGTTCATGCAGCAGTTATGTCAGACAGTTCGATTCATTCCACCTTATTAAATATGGCCTTGCTTAGTTTCCATATTTTATCAGATCAGAGATTTTGCTTTCGGCGTTGTTTTTTTCATTAACGACCGTCACAAAATAGGTTCCTGGTCGCGACAGTTTTACACTGTTATCCTTCGTCGTTACTACCAGTTTTGCCATTCGTTTCGATCCTGTACTCAAATAAACGGCATAATAGCAACCCGAAACAGCATCCCAATGAAGGATGTCATTCATTATTTTGAGATTCTTTGGTGCATTGGGCAAAGTGGGTTTTTCAACAAGCAAGTACGGCATTACCACCGGCTCTTTATAGCGCTGCTTGATGGCACTCATGATGTTCACAGGATTCGTAAAGAGGTATTTAGCACTATAAAAGAGCCCACCCATCACTTTAGGATTTTCATCCGCAAGACGCATCTGCTTAGTCAGCTCAGAGGAGTTCATGTAAGCAGACCCTTGCTTGCTGTCTCCAAACTTATATATTCCATAGCCAATCACCAATTTAGACTTTGTAATCATATTACTCCAGCGAGCCAATCCCTTATCAAAATTATAGATTGAACTACCTGTATGGAAATATAGTTGAGGGATAATCACGTCTACCCAACCTTCTTTTGACCATTTTGCAACATCAGCAAACATCAAGTTCATGTTATTCTCAATGTTCCCTCCAGGACCAATAGAAAACACCAAGTTTGGATTGGTATTCTTGATCATGTCATGAAGGTTTTTCACAACCTTATTGACGTTATCTCTACGAAATTCTTCAATCGTATTAAAAGTCCGACCATACGTTGCATATTCGTTTTGGTCATTCATGCCTTCTCCGCTTGAAAGATACGGGTAGAAATAATCGTCCATGTGAACGCCGTCAACGTTGTATTTGGTAATCAGTTCCTTGACAATATTCACGATACGATCCTGAGCTGCAGGGAGAGCGGGATTATAAATGCGAATTTTGTTATAGTCTTTCACAAGATTTGCAGGAATCTTCGAATCTAACTTCGGAAAAGCTGTATCACTGCCTGTGCGTGTCGATATGCGATAAGGATTGATCCATGCATGAAAAGCAATGTTTCGCTTATGCGCTTCGTCAATTAAGAATCTCAAAATATCATACCCAGGATCAACACCTGCCTGTCCGGTAATGCTCTTACTCCATGGTTCATATTGTGAAGTGTAGTAGGCATCAGCCATTCCTCTTACTTGGAAGAATACAGCATTGATATTGTTGTCCTTAAAAAGGTCCAAATATTTCAAGTATAATTCTTTCTGGGAAGCCTGATCATATTTCCCCATAGGCCAATCCAGTCCCCAAACCGTTGCCATCCATACACCTCTCAGTTCCTTTCGTGGAACAATAGGTTGCTCTGCTGTCGGTCCTGAAGGTGTAGGAGGCGTGGTTTTGCCCTTGTTGTGATCGTCTCTCTCTTCGTTACACGAAAAGAGAAACATCACAATAAAGGCAAAAAATATAAATCTATTTATTCTTTTCATTTCTATCTGGTAGTAATATATCAATCATCCTCAGCTACCTTTACAGGGAATTCGCTGATAACAAATCCAGAATTGGCACGAGAAGCAAAGATATACAGTTTGGCATCCTTACCATTCGCATCTTTTTCAATATAGTAATTTGTGTGCGTTCCAGGAGCACCATTACCAGAACCGCCGAGTATAAATGAATATACCGGATTATGGTTCTCGCCCTTGTCAAATATCTCTAACGCTTCCTTGACAGTACTGCCTTTTGAAATATCGTAGACTGATAATGTCGGTGTTGCTTTACTTGCACCTCCCAATCCAGCTGAACAGGTAATCAAATAGCGTGATTTGTTAAATGTAAAGATGCGAGGTGCAATCGACTCTAATGGAAAGTTATCTTTTTTCATTGAGTAATTAACGGTCAAATTGGCATCGGTCAACATAATCGGAGTACGAATACCAGCCCAGAGATAGTCGGAAGAATTCTCAATTCTATAGATGCTGTTAAAGGTAGTCACATCCATTTTGTGAGGAATAACCATCGGGTCGCTGATAGTTTTGAAATTCTTAACGGTAAATCGAAGAACTTCTTTGGCTCCATTGTCTGGGAAGAAAATATATCCGTTGCCGCTTTCATCAAGATTCAGTGTCATCACATCACCATGGCGCTTACCAGCACCCTCGATTTTTCCAACATTAATATCTGCTATCAACTCTGGTGCGGAGGTCGGAGTTTCATAATAGTAAATCTTAAGTGGTGAAGCAGGACCGCCCGAAAGTGAAGCAAGATAGATATGTCCACCCGAAAGGGTTCCAGTATTGTAGGGGAATGTTCCACCTGACACACCTGTTAAATCCAATTTAATTGGATTGATTTTTCCTTCCTTCAAGTCAGAAAGTTTCAACAAATGAGGTTTTGTTTCGCTCCTTGTGACTACCAATACATGCTCTCCGTCAAAGTCGGCACAGCGCGTTAACAAAGATTTATAGCTTCCGTAAACTTTGTCTCCAGAGAAGTTGTAAACAGAAGGCTTATCAAAGTCGGCTCCAAACACGGGAACCTTCTTTCTTATCTTCATGAAATAATCTTTATAGCGCTTTTGATTCATCACCCTGAGGATAAGCGTTTTATAGGTATCGAGTTCATCCATAGAGAAATCAAAAACAGAATCTTTTAGATGCGCTCCTTGTGATAAAGTTGCTTCTACCCGCAAAGCAGAAAAGTTTGATTCTACTTCAATCCTCGGGAAGTTAATCATCTTATTTTCTTCATCTATCGTTCCTTCAACCACTCTGTTTCCATCAGGTCCGGCATTCAAGATTTTGATGGCAAGCAATTCGGTTTCATAAGGATCTACCGTACTTGCCGGATAGTCATCGTCACAAGCTGTAAAAACATAACAGCAAAGCAACGCGATGACCATCAGTCCTATATTATTAATATATTTCATCATAGTTTCTTATTTTATTAAAATACAAAAAATGTTAGTTCGCTGTTGAAGGCCAGCCTTCAGTTTGTGTCAGCTGATAGCCTTTGTTTTTATAATCAACGATCTGGTTGGTGCCAATTGGGGCAAGATACGGATTCACATTTGGAAGATCCAGGAATGGGAATCGTGGTAAATTTTCTAATGGATAGAAGAATCCTACCATCTCTGCACCGTTAGTTCCATCAAACGTCACCTTTTTACCATTGGCTTTCACCACGCGGATTTTCTTGGCGTTGGCGGCTTTCAGTTGGTCTTTTGCTTCCTTGGGGAAGTTAACCCATGTACCTATCAATAAATCTTCGTTGGCCTCTGTGTCCATGTAATTGAGTTTTCCCCAACGACGAAGATCAATAATACGAGCATATTCAAAAGCAAGTTCCATTCTGCGTTCGCGACGGATTTCCCACAACAACGGCGAAACCGATTTATCTCTGTTCGGATCTTGGTTGAGATTGGTTAACTGCATCGGGGCTGTTTTCTTCACACCTTTTGCAATGGCCTCCTTTGCCAACGGACGATTGCGAATCTTATTGATAGAAATATCGATGTCGGTTTGCATCACTGCGGGACCACCCACTGTGGCATATTCTGCCTTTGCTTCAATCCAGTTCAACAAAACTTCAGCATATCTCATCACAGGGTAAGCTGTAACGTTCTTTTCTCCCTGAAACTCTGCTGCCGGAGTTCCACCAGTTTTCAGATAATCCAAAGCTTGGCGGGGAATAAATTTAGTAATATACAGATAAGAACTTTTAGACAAAGATGTTGGAGCATCATAGAACGAAGCTTCAAAGCGCGAGTCACGAGTCTTTATCATGTTCTCCATAGAGAAATCTTTGGCGTTTTGAACATCAGAAGTCTGATAATCCTTGCCGTCTGTACAAATAAACGACTTGATTAAATCCAAGTTTGGTCCTACGTCCGTAGGAGAGTTCATGTTACATTTCGAGGCTACACAATGAGTGATGCCCTGACCGGGATCATATCGTCTGTAAAGTATGCAATCTTTGGTCTTTGCGAGATCTGTAGATCCGAACAAAGAACGGAAATCCAGTTCAATGTCATACTTTCCGCTATTGATGACCATGTCTCCAGCTTCTATTGCCAGTTGGAAAAATTTGCTTGCTCTTTCGTCATTGTGATAGTAATACTTCTGCCAACTGCCTTCAAAAAGTGCCCATCTTGAAACAAACGAAGCAACAACATAGCGATTCACATACATTTCTCCGTCATTCAGTCGCACGTTTTGCATGGCATAAACAAGATCATTGTAAACAGAATCCATCACTTCATTGCGTGGTGTGCGGTCTTTATACAATGCATCGTAATCAGTATTCTTGACTTCATGGTTATAATAAGGCACATCACCAAACACATTCACTAAACGAGCATATTCTAACCCTCTGAAGAAGCGAGCTACTCCCATCCAATGATTGTACGCATTGGCATTGAGCACACTTCCCATATCTCTTTCTAAACGGTCAATCATCACATTAGACTTGCGAATCCAGGAGAAGTTCCATGTCGGACCAGCAAAATCACTTTTCCACATGAGCCCCAAAGACGTACTACCTATCGAAGTAGGAACTACACGGTCAAACTGAGGCTGAGTCGAAAGGGTGACTACATCATCGTTAAAGTTATAAGTTGTTGGCGTATATGCTACGTCAGAAAATTTCAAACCATACCCGACAAAGAAATACGAGTAAAATGAATTGGCATACAAACGAACCTTTTGTTCGTTGTTCCAGTAGGTATCATCTTCGGCTGTAGTTATCGAAGGACGATCCAATATGTCGTTGCAACTCGTAAAGATTGCAGCACATATAATGAATAATAAAAATTTATATCGTCTCATAATTTCTTTAATTAAAAGGATAATTGAATACCGCAAGAAACAGACTTGAACACAGGAGTTCCTGTTCCCGTACGTGAAAGATTGTATTTACTGCTAAACATAGAGTATCCAGAGATGGCTTCAGGATCAATTGGCAAACCTCTCAATTTGTCAAAGGTGAAGAAATTCTCTAACGACAGATACACTCTCGCTTTAGTTAAATATAAACTCGACAACAAATTCTTGGGTAAAGAATATCCCATGTTGATGTTTTTAATTCTCAGGTATGCCATATTCAGTAGATATTTGCTTTGAACTTGCATGCCGAAGCCAGAGTTTGAACCACCTAAATCCCAAGCTCTTGGATAGAATGCATCTGTGCGTTCAGGTGTCCAATATTCTGTTGCAAATGTTTTTGGCATAGCGCCTTCCTTAGCACTATATCCTGGTATGGCCAGTTGACCACTACCCCAGATCTTACGCTTGCCAATGCCTTGGCAGAAGATGGAAAAGTCGAAACCTTTATAATCCAATCCAAATCTGAAACTGTATTCATAACGCGGTGTAGAGTTTCCTATAACCTTTAAATCACCATGATCTCCATTGGTTGCTGCACCAGGAGTGATGTAACCATCATGATCCACATCGACAAACTTGACGTCACCAGGGGCAAACATCAACTTATCACCGTTTTCATAATGTACCTGATAAACCGGGTATTTGGTCGACTGCTGGTTGGTTTTGCGTATGGTACCTTTATAAATGACGTTCGTTTTAACAAGATTTCCATTGGTATCATAAACAAAATCATCTTTTTGGAACAAACGATCCGTTACCAATCCATAGATGTCACCATAACGTCTACCCGTTGAATACGAGTTATAAACTGAACGATTTTCCCAAGGAATCAAATAATCTGCACCTTTCGTAATATCAGTATAAGAATCGGAAATCATGGCTGTCATATTAATACCTAAGCCATTTTCAAACCGATGTCTATAATCTAATGACAATTCCCAACCTCTGGTTCTCAAGTCTCCATAGTTACCTTGTGGAGCACCAGTTCCCAATGTTACAGGAAGACTTTCGCCAGGTATAATCATGTCCTTCGTATAACGCTGGAACCAATCAAAAGTTAGTCCTAACTCGTTCTTAAAGAAGCGCAAATCTACACCGAAATCCAATGTTTCAATTCGCTGCCACGAAATATCATAATCGATGATTGATGGTGTTCCATAGTACTTTCTCTTGCTGCTTTCAATACCAAGCCAATTAGAATCTCCACCACCAAGAATTGATTTGTAGAGCGTGTTGGAAACTGTCTGGTCGCCAATGCTACCCCATGAAGCCCTCAACTTTCCGAAAGAGAAAACCTTGGAAATCGACTCCATGAAAGCTTCGTTACTAAACACCCATCCTGCAGAGAACGAGGGGAACCATTCCCATCTTAAATGACTGGGGAATTTTGATGAACCATCGCGGCGTATGTTGCCCTCCAATAGGTATCTGTCTGCAAAATTATAGTTGATACGTCCGAAGAAGCCCATCTGTCCTTCCCAGAAACGGTCACCTGATATAAATTGATCGCCGGTGGCCAATGGGAACTGAGGATTCTCCAAATCAATCAAATCGTTTTTCTGTCCTTGCATCCATCTGCCCTTACTTGCAACTGCATTCATACCAGCCATGAACTTAAACGCATGTTCTTTCTCCTGATCGAGATACAAGTTATAAGTGGTATATGCGTTGACTGTATTTCTGTTCACAAATCGATTGTAACCCTTGACATTGGATGCTGTGTTGTTAGAGAAATATTTCTGCAGCGGGAAGGTATAGGCTCTCATCGTTCCGTCAGGAGAAACATTGCCGTTCTCATCTACGAAGACTGGTTTTCCATCCACGAACAATTCAGAAGGGCTGTACCATGTTTGCCCTGCTTCATATTGCATGACAGAAGAATTACGCTCCTGCATTTGATGGTCGTAAGTATAATCAAATTTTAAATCCCAATCTTTGGTAAAATTGACGGTAAAGCCTAAATTGATGTTATAATATTTATTTTCAAAATTGTCGGTATTAGAGGCCCCCATTTCGTATGCAGCCTCACGCAAATTGTGACCATTTTCGGTAACACCAATAGGCATCAATGCACTCCATCTGTACAAATAAAGCCATGGGTCGGCTACAGTTGTGCCCACACCAGGATATCGCTTGTTGCGATCCGAATAGATAGAACTTGCTCTGATGGACAGATATTTGTTGATTTCCGAATTGATGCTGATTGAAGCGTTGTAACGTTTGAAATCATCAATTTTCGCAGCTCTTGACATTCCGCTCTGTCCTAAATAACCCAAACCTATGTTGTAAGACGTTTTACCTGACTTGCCCGAAAAAGATAGATTATGAGTTTGTGTTGGAGTCCAGGAACGAATCATGGCTTTCACGCCATCGTAAATACGGTAGCCATATTTGTTTACGCCGTCAAACATCCAGTCACGACCATACACAACCGGATCATTCCACTTAACAGAACCTCCATACTTTTCCTGCCATTGCAATATCTTTTCAAAGCTCTCATCGCTGACACGCCAAAAACCTCCAGCAGGCATTGGACTCTGGCGATTCTTGTGTGCATCAAGGGTATATCTCAAACCGTCGATTCCTCCCATTTCAATTTTCTTCGCTGGGTCTTGCCAAGAGAAGTTGTTCGAATAATTCACTTCAAACTTGTCTTTCTTGGTACCACTCTTGGTCGTAATTAAAACTACACCGAAAGCTGCTTTAGAACCATAAATAGAGGCTGAAGCGGCATCCTTTAACACCGAAATTGATTCAATATCATCAGGATTCACCATCTGAATACTTGGAATCTCTACATTATCTAATAAGATAAGCGGATTGCTCGAACCTTTAATAGAACCTATTTGTCCACGTATCTTAATCAGAGGCTCCGACCCAATTTCACCAGTTGGTATTCTAACATTCAAGCCTGGAACCGCTCCTTGCAATCCACGACCAACATCGGCTATAGGACGACTGCTCAGAGATTTGTCAAGATCTACACTGGCCACAGCGCCCGTCAAGTTGGCTTTCTTCTGCGTACCATAACCCACAACAACTACTTCTGAGAGCTGTCCGGCATCTTCCTCAAGCTTTACTTGCATGTTGTCACTTGCTCGAAGCGTTACCGTTTTGTACCCCACGTAAGAAATTTGAAGCTTAGTACCAGCATTCACAGAAAGTGTAAAACGACCGTTTACATCCGAAATCGTACCTGACGACGTTTTACCAACCACAATAATCGTGGCACCCACAATCGGTTCGCCGTGGGCATCAAGTACGATACCACGAACGGCTTGCTGTTGCATCATCACACCAGGCAAGTTCAAATCACTCGCTGATGCCAGCATCGGTTGGGACGCAAAAGCACTACCTGCGACCGTAAGTATCGCACATAGATAATTTTTTGTTTTCATAGACCCAAAATTTAAGTTAATAAT
>CAMQBP010000005.1 GCA_946999025.1 uncultured Prevotella sp.
AGTGGCGCGACGGACCGTTATACACCCAAAACGCTCCTTTGAAAAGCGGAAAAGGTTCGCTCTATGAAGGGGGAATCCGAGTTCCCTTTATCGTGAAATGGAACGGCTCGGTGGAGCCAGGCGTGCGAAACGATGCCAGCATCATGGTGGAAGATTTGTATCCTACCATCCTTCACATGGCACAAATCACCCATTACCAGGTGCCACAGACCATTGATGGTATGGACTTGGTGCCCTCGTTGCAAGGATGTACAGACAAGGCTCTGCAACATAGAGCCATCGTATGGAACGTACCGAATATATGGGATGGCTCCGGACCGGGCATCAGTCTTAATTGTGCCATACGCCAAGGTGATTGGAAACTGATTTATGACTATCCCACTGGGCGGAAAGAGTTGTACCATATCTCCTTGGACATCGGGGAGAATGAGAATGTAGCCGGGCAGAATCCGCAGAAAGTGAAGGAGCTTTCTGTGTTGTTGGGCAAGAAGTTGCGCGGCATGAATGCCCAGCGTCCCATGCTGATTCGTACGGGTAAGCCTTGCAAGTGGCCGGACGAGGAATAGTCTGTTTTCTTCTTTTTTGTCCTGAAAAATGACAATAAAATGGCTTTCGTAAACTCCTGAACTAGAAAAGACGACGGGGCAAACAGCGTGCTTTTATGGTTTTGAAAGTCAGGAAAACCCGTGTTTTGAACAAAAAACATAGCGATAGCCTCGTTTTTCACGCCCTTTTAGACGCCAATTAACATGGGTTCGTAGTGCAAAAGCATTGCGTTTGGCAGGTAAACTCAATGCTTTAATACTCCTAAATGGCATCTTTTGATGTTTAATAATATCGATTTCTTTGTAACACGTTGTGTCTTTGTGGGTTATAAAACTTGTTCATAATTCGCGTATTTGCGCCTAACTGGTTGGCTGGTTGTAAATAATGAAAGGAGAGAGGGGATGTTGTCAAAAGAAATGATAGTATGAGATTGTCTGTGTACGGGATGTTCCGTCTGGGTAAGAACAAGGAGTACGCTCGCTTCTTTCGCATGCGTTGATGCGTGATAGGCCGATGAAGGGCTACCTATCGGTAAAAGAAAAAATCCATAGACCCATGATAGAAAGAAGTCATGGGTCTATGGAAATGGCCTGAAAACGCTATTTACGGTCGGCTTTCAGGCGTTCTGCCATGGCCTTTCCCAGTTCTTCGCACTGGCTGCGTACGTCTTTTGACATGGCTTGTTTCATTTCTACGGGCGTTCCCACAGGCTCAAATTTGAGCTTGGTGTCTACCCATTCGGCAATGGTAGGTACAGCCTTGCTGGCCCATCCATAGCTGCCAAACCATCCGATGTAATGGTTCTTGATATCGTGGTTGGCTATTTCTGACAGCAGTTCTGACATCTCGTGGTACAAACCGTTGTTGTAAGTTGGCGCTCCCACAATCAATCCGCGGTAACGGAAGATGTCACGGAGGATGTAAGAGTGGTGCGTCTTCGAGATGTTGTACATGCAAATGTTCTTGATGCCGGCCTGACTGGCAGCTCTTGCGATGGTTTCCGCCATGCGTTCGGTGTTGCCATACATGGTTCCGTAGCAGATGACGATGCCCTCATCGGTTTCATATTTGGACATTTTGTCATAGAGGTCTATCACTTTCGCTGCCTTCTCGTGCCATACAGGACCATGGGTGGAGCAGATATAATCAATTTGTTGATCGGCCAACTTCTTCAAGGCGTTCTGCACGGGTACGCCATATTTACCTACGATGTTACTGTAATAGCGCACCATCTCCAACCAAGCCCAGCTGGTGTCTATCTCTTCGTCCAGTATACCACCGTTCAATGCGCCGAAACATCCAAAGCCATCGCCCGAGAACAGCATGTGGTCAGTTTCGTCGAGCGTCATCATTGTTTCGGGCCAGTGTACCATGGGCGTCATGAAGAACTTCAACTTGTGATGACCAAGGTCTATCACTTCGCCATGTTTCACTTCAATTGTTTGGTCTTTGATGCCGTAGAATCCGGCCATCAAGTCGAACGTTTTCTTGTTACCGATGACTTGGATGTTGGGATAGTACTTCTTCAGCAGTCCCAAAGAGCCGCTGTGGTCGGGTTCCATGTGGTTGATTACGAGGTAATCGATGGGTCGGTCGCCCAGCACCTCATGCAGGTTTTCGATGAATTGCGTGAAGAAATCCACTTGAACAGCGTCGATGAGGCACACTTTTTCGTCGTCTATCAGGAACGAATTGTATGTAACGCCCGCTGGCAGAGGCCACAAGCCTTCAAACAAAGATTTGTTGCGGTCGTTCACACCTACATAATAGACTTTATTCTTGAGTTCTATCATATTTGAATTTATTATGTGATTAATGAGGTAAAATCTGCTTATTCTTGTGCCAATTCGGCTTTCATCTGGTTGGCAAAACTGGTGTCAACGTAGTTGTGTATGCTCTTGCAACTCTCTGAGGCGAAGCGTAAACCGTAGCTGATGATTTGGTCCCATTGCTTCTCCGACAGGCCTTGTTCCAGCATCTGGTGCGTGATGCCATGTTTGAGTAGCCCGAACAACACGCCGGCATTGAAGTTGTCACCGGCTCCGATGGTACTCACGGGGGCTTCATCAGTCACGGGGTAGGCCTTGTGGAAATTGTTTTCTGCGAACAATTGCACGGCTTCGGCTCCTTGTGTGTAAACAAACCGTTTGCAGTAGAATGATATTTCGGCCTGATATACTTTGGCTGCGTCGTCAAGTTTGTACAGCGTTTGAAAATCTTCTCTGCTGCCTCTGACGATGTCGGCATACTCCAAATTCTCCAATAGATTAGGGGTGATGCGCATCACGTCATGCTGATGAGCCGGTCTGAAATTGACATCGTAGTAGATGATGGCGCCATGATTGCGGGCATAGTCGAGCAATCCGATCATTTGAGGTCTGATCACGGGGTTAACGGCATAATAAGAACCGAAGATAACGATATCGTCTGGTTGGATATCGGGGAAGGCAAAATCGAGTTGGTCGTGGGGATGATCTTTGTAAAAAAGGTACTCCGCATCGTTCTTCTCATTGAGAAAAGCCAGGGAAATGGGCGATTTGCTGTCGGGAAAAGTGTTTACATGACTGGCATCCACGCCGTTCTGTTCCAGGAAATGGTGAATCATGTGCCCCACACGGTCGTTCCCTGTCTCGCTGATGAAGGTGGTGTGAACCCCCGATCGCCCCAATGAAATAAGGCCATTGAACGTCGAACCACCGGGATAAGCTCCGATGGGCTGGTCGTTTTTGAAAATAATATCGAGCACAGTCTCGCCGATACCTATTACCTTACGCATAACAAACTTGATTTTGCTCATGCAAATATACGGTAAATAGGTAGTAACTCAAAATAAAAAGAAGTATTAAATTTTAAATCTGTCTAAATTGATTATCTTTGCAAACCATTGGCTTGGTCAAGTCTGAAACCATAGGAAGATGATTTGACACTGAGCTGTGTAAGAACGAAATCATGCTGAATTATCATACATTTGTGCTCGATAACGGTCTGCGAATCATTCATCGTCCTTCGCAATCGCCGGTAGTTTATTGCGGATACCAACTCAATGTGGGTTCGAGGGATGAGGAACCTGGTGAAGAGGGCATGGCTCATTTCTGCGAACATGCCACGTTCAAAGGGACGCAGCGGCGCCGTTCATGGCATATCATCAACAGTCTGGAGAGCGTGGGCGGCGACCTCAACGCCTTCACCAACAAGGAAGACACGGTTTATCATGTGGCTATTCTGAAAGAACATGTAGCTCGAGCCATCGACATCCTGACGGATATCGTGTTTCACAGCACTTATCCACAGGCGGAACTGACAAGAGAAAAGGAGGTGATTTGCGATGAAATCGAGAGTTATAACGACTCTCCTTCCGATTTGATATACGATGATTTCGAGAACACTATCTTCCAAGGACATCCTCTTGGCCATAATATTTTGGGCACAACCGATACGGTTCGCTCCTTCATGACGGCCGACACGCAGTGCTTTACTCAGAAGTTTTATCGGCCGGAGAATGCCATTTTCTTCATTGATGGGGATGTTTCGTTCGACAAAATCGTCAAACTGCTCTCCAAAGCCACCGCAGACATGCCGAAAAATGCACCTGTGATGTCCGCAAATCACCATCATCAGTGGGCCAACAGCAATGACCCGACTGTCATTGTGAGTAAGAAAGACACGCATCAGGCGCATGTCATGATGGGCAATCGGGCGTACGACATTCATCATCGCGAGCGGATTCCGCTGTATTTGCTGAACAATATCCTGGGTGGTCCTGGCATGAATGCCCGCCTCAACCTGTCTCTTCGCGAGCATCATGGGTTGGTTTATACCGTTGAAAGCTCGATGGTGAGCTACACGGACACGGGGTTGTGGTGCCTATACTTTGGCTGTGACCCACACGATGTGCCGAAATGTCAGCGACTGGTGCGTAAAGAATTGGATAGAGTGATAGAACAACCGTTGACTGATTACCAGCTAAAGGCGGCTAAAAAACAAATAAAAGGACAGATTGGTGTGGCTTGCGACAACCGTGAAAGCTTCGCTTTAGACTTTGGAAAGACCTTCCTTCACTACGGATACGAGAAAGATATCAATTGGTTGTATGATCAAATCGATGCTGTTACCTCACAAGAAATCCAACAAGTGGCACAAGACATCATGGCAGCGGACAAGCTTACCACGTTGATTTTTCAATGAAAAGCCGATTAAATATAAGCGGATGTGAGAAGCAAAACAGGCTGCTTTTGTAAGTAACATCATCGGGTTACCTGCAAAAGCAGCCTGTATTATATTCGTATTACCGTGTGTTTGCTTATTTCATGGCCCAATATGTGCCGTCATTCACAGCCATGTGTACCTGATAAACACCAGCTTCAGTCAAAGCAACATTCATCTTTTTGCCGTTTGGTAGGGTGGCCTTGATGGTTCCATCCTCATTAAAACGGAACAACTCCGTTTGTTTTCCGTTGGCTACTTGTGACCAAGAGTCGGTAGACTTGTCGTACAAGAACTTCGTTACCTCGCCAGTTGGTGCTGTAATCTCATAGCCGTCTTTCAGAGTTTTCACAGCATAGTACTTGCCATCTTGTCCCATCACTTGCTTTGTCTTGCCGTTATTGGCCATGGGATTGTCACCTGTCCAGAACTCAATGGTGTTGAGTACCACGACATCGGCAGTGCCACAGATGGCGTAGGCCGGAGAGAGAATCAGGAAGATGATTTCGTTTAGGATCTTGCTGTCTGTGGCTGTTTTGTTCCAACTCAACAGCTTGTTGAACAAACCAAAGCTTCCAATGCATGACGTTGTTAACATGGCGCCAGCTAATAGCAGCGTGGCAACCTTCAATTTCTTCATTTTCATAAGTCGATGTTTATTATAGGTGATTACAAAAGTTAAAGATACAAAATAATTAAGAATGGTCGTTAATGCTGGTTTTTTTTAACGTAATCTTCACAACGCAATCATTCTTCTACGTCTAAGGGTGATGATGATGAGCCACAACCTATGTCATTTCCCACTTTTCATGTTACATGAGGTAAAGCACGGCTTCGTTTCCTTCGTTCATGAGCAAGTCGAGAATGCTCAAATTAGGTAAGAATCCGTGCTTCTGGGCGTACACTTGGTAATAGGGATTGGGCGTGAAAGCATCGTCGGGCAGTGGATGTTTGGGGCGAATGGCATCCCTTAGATCTATTGTTTGGGGCATCTGCAGGGATAAGTCATCAGCGTTCACATAGGTAGTGGTTTCCTGTATGTTCGGTTCGATGTCCAACAATTGGCACATCTTCATCGTGATTTCGAGGTTGAAATCGTACAGAAAAGTCCATTTCTTCGTGAAAAAAGGAAGTAAGTCATCTGCATAATACTCAAAGAAAGGGCTCTCACCGTAGGCCGATTGTATGGCATTCCAATGCAGATGACGCCAGTTGGCATGGTCGCTGATGCGAATGTCGCGCATTGGACATTTGAGAGTGTCATACTTTTCCACCGGAATGCTCAGTGCCTGAACGCCATTTGTCATGGCGATGTTGCAACGGTTGCGGTACGTTTGCTTGACGTAGTTGTCGTGACTTTCTAAATAACAAACGTCGTAGCGATTGAGTTTTTGGTACCACTGCACGGGCCCAAAGTAGGTGGAAGAAAGAAGAACGCTATTCATGATGCTTTTCAAGATGCGGCCAACGCTTCCATCTGAACAGCGAATAAGCCTTTCCAGCGATGTCACCGTGCTGTACCAGCGTCTGTTTTCGTCCAATTCCCAGCAACAGATACTGGCAAGTTCCGCAGTGACAGTGTGCGTTGCAATGGTTTGGAATGAGATATTTTTCGCCCTTGATGGTAATGGTGTCGCCAGGAAGCGCCATCACTTGCCCCAACGCCTGCTGTTGCTGTCCGAACAATACCACCTCACCGCGCTTGAAGTCAGTGCGTGCCAGCCTGTTTACCAACACTCTGTCACCCTTTCGAAGCACTGGCTTGAGCCCCTCATCGGGTACGGTAAAGATGGTAAAGGCGTATGCACGGATAGCTAACATGACTATGGTGCAAACAGCGATGGATAACATCCATTGTAAGAGGTTTCGCAAAAGAGATGCTTTGTTTCTCATCATCGGCTGGCCTGTTGCGGTCAGACGACGTTCATACTGCTATTTAATGTTGTCAACCATGTTGAACAATCGGTTCCAACGGATGCCACCTAGTCCCTTACGGTCAGGGTCGGAAGACCACCAAATGAAGATGGGTTTGCCCACGATGTGGTCCTCTGGCACAAATCCCCAGTAGCGGCTGTCTGCCGAATTGTGACGGTTGTCGCCCATCATCCAATAGTAATCCATTTTGAAGGTGTAGCTCTTGGCCAGTCGTCCGTTGATGTATATCTGGTTGTTCTTAATCTTCAGTTCGTTGTTCTCGTACACACGGATGGGACGTTCGTACACAGCGATGTTGTTCATGTCCAGGTTGATGCTTTTCCCCTTGGCCGGAATCCATATCGGGCCGTAGTTGTCACGTGTCCAATTCGTCACGGCATTCAGCGGATAAAGGTCGCCCACGGTGGCGTCGGTGTTGATGCGGATACTCTCAACAATGTCCTTGCGCGCCGCAAGAGCCTTTGCCGTAGCCTTTGTCAGCGGCATGCAACCACGTTGATTCAGGCTACCAAGGTCTTCCATGGATATGCCCAGCTCTTTCATGAGGTCGTCTGGGATATGCTGTTTCAGTTTGATGTAATAGGTATATTGTACGTTGTCAGGCTCCTTGTTGGGCTTGCCGTCCAAGTAAACGATTCGGTTTTTGATTTGAAGCGTCTGCCCTGGCAGTCCAACGCATCGCTTCACATAGTTTTCGCGACGGTCGGTAGGGCGGCTGTCGATAGAGCCAAACTCCACGGGATTGCTGGCTACGTATTGTCTTCCAAGTGCATACACCTGCTCAAAGTAGTCGTGTTGTTGCTGCTTGTTCAGCGTGTTGAGGTCGATGGGGCCCCCGTTATTCTGCTCGAATATCTGTTGCCCGAAGCCGTACACCATGCTGTAGTATTCGGTTTGATAGGGCAATTCGGTGCAAATGGTATCCCCGGCCGGATAATTAAACACCACGATATCGTTGAGTTTCACGTTGCCCAGTCCTTTCACCCGTCGATAGTCCCAGTGCGGAAACTCGATATAGCTCTTCGTGTTGATGATGGGAAGCGTGTGTTGGGTAAGCGGCATGGTCAACGGCGTTTGTGGAATGCGCGGTCCGTAGCTCACCTTGCTTACAAACAAGTAATCGCCGGTGAGCAGTGACTTTTCCAATGACGAGGATGGAATGACGTAATTCTGAAACACAAACAAGTTGATGAAGTACACAGCCACCAGCGCGAATACCAGCGCGTCTACCCAACTCATCACGAAGCGCACGGGTGCCTCGGCGTCTTTCCACCACTGCCACCGTATTTTCTTGGTGATGTACACGTCGAAGATGAAAGGAATCACCAGCAGTCCCCACCAACTTTTTACCCAATATAGAAACAAAAGATACAAGGCGAGAACCACGATAAACTTGGTCCATTGTACCTTCATATTTAGTTTTGCTTTCTGTTTATCAATCATAGTGATAACAAGATGTATGTTTAAATGTTTAAAAATAAGATTGATTAGAACCTAAACAAGTCGCTCGTGGTGAGCAATCCTGTGTGTGTTGCAGTGTACTCGGCCGCCAACACTGCCCCCAAGGCAAAGCCCATGCGATTATGTGCATCGTGCGAAATGGTGATTTTGTCGGCCTCACAGTCGTAGGTCACGGTATGAATGCCCGGCACTTCGCCACGGCGTACGCTGTCTATGGGCAGCTGGTCGGCCGCCACGTCGTCCGAACCCGATGTACTTCCGTCAGCCGCCTGCTGCACTCCTTTCACCCAACTGCGTTTTCTGCCCATTTCATCGATGATTTCTTCGGCCAGCGTGATGGCTGTTCCAGAGGGTGCATCCAGCTTATGGATATGATGGGTTTCCTCTATTTTCACCTCATATTGTGGAAAGTTATTCATAATTTTGGCCAGATAACGGTTCACGGCCGAGAAGATGGCCACGCCTAAGCTAAAGTTTGATGCCCAAAAGAGCGTCTGTCCGCCTTCGCTGCACAGGCGCTTCACGTCGTCGCCATGCTCTTTCATCCATCCCGTAGACCCGCTCACCACCTTCACGTTGTGTGCGAATGCGCGCAGATAGTTGCCGTAAGCGGCCGTTGGTGAGGTGAACTCGATGGCTACATCGGCACTTGCAAACGCCTCACTGTCAAAATCTTCCTGATTTTGTACGTCGATGATACTCACGATTTCGTGACCTCTGTCCTTGGCAATCTGTTCAATCATCTTTCCCATCTTGCCATATCCTATCAATGCTATTTTCATGTTGCTTGCTCTTAAATGATGACAAAGATACTTTAAATCGGCTGAAAATCAAAATATTGTACTTTGTTTTTTGCTTTTATTGACGCTTGCGCTCCCTGTTTTTCGTGCCTTTGCAAGTAAGGAGTATCAGACCTAATTTGCCACATGGTCAGCGGTTGAAACTGCTCAGCCATGCCCATACGGGTGATGTGCAGGTGACATTTTTCTTGACAACAACCCCTTCAGGATTCGCTTATTTGCAACCAACCATGTCCTTGGTCGCAAATACGGCAAATATGCGGCGTTTTCGCAACGTGTTGACATTCAGATTTTTCCATGAATTGTACGCACTTTTCCTGTCAATTGTTATGCTCTTTGAAGTCAATAGCATTGCTTTTGGTCACCAATAAACATGCTTTTGCGTGCCAATCTTATGCCTATAGCACGGTTACGCGATGCGTTTTTTGCTCAATTGGATGGAAGTGGGGAGGCAAAAGCTATGTTTTTGGAGCCGAAAGTGATATTTCTGCAACCATTTTCTCTTTGCAAATCGATTTTCGACGTTACGTTTTTCCCTATTTAGTCATTATCAAATGACTGTTTTATTGTCATTTTTTCTTACATAACGGTTGAAAGTTTGGCAGGAAAACCAACCGCCAGCCCCAGTGGCATCCAATGTGCTTTCGGAACAATAAAGTATCTACTAAAATTTTGAAGATACAAGAATTGTGTGTATTTTTGCATCAAAATGGTACACGAAGCTTATTACGTACAAAAATTAACCCATCGGGAAATCAAGCCAACGGCCTCCCGGCTGCTCATTCTTCGCGAGATGATGCGTGGCGATGAGGCCGTATCGTTGCCCGATTTGGAGCGCTATCTGCCCACTGTTGACAAGTCAACCATATCGCGCACCTTGTCTTTGTTTCTCCTTCATCGCCTGATTCATGCCATTGACGATGGATCGGGTGCATTGAAGTATGCTGTTTGCGACGACGATTGCGATTGTTCGATTGACGAAGAGCATACGCATTTTTATTGCGAAAACTGCCATCGCACGTTCTGTCTCAAGCACATTGCCGTTCCGGTGGTCCCACTTCCAGAGGGATTCACCATGCATAGCATCAATTATGTGCTGAAAGGCTTGTGCCCAGAGTGTACCGAAAAACTGAAATAACACTTTAACTAACTGATAAATTGCTGACATGAGAAAGTTTGTTTTGACGTTGACCACCGTTAATAAACGAGGAAGCGTCAAGATTGGCACATTCCCGTTTAATGGTGATAAGCGCAAGGACAGACAGCCCTCAGTACAGGTGTTTGCACCCATGTGCATTAGGTGTTCTTGGTTCATGCGGATTGTGTCAGCCGTGTTTGTAGGCGGTTGTTTTACATTTGATGATGGTATTGGTTAATTGAAACATCTTATGAGTATCATTAGATTTATCAAAAACTGGACTTTGCCCATATCGATGGTGATAGGAGTGACAGCCTATTCTGTGTTTGCTTTCATCCCTTCTTTGGATAAGGCCGCATGCTTGTTTGCGCCTTTCTTTGACACCATTCTGCCTTTGTTCATGTTTTTAATCTTGTTTGTGACCTTTTGTAAGGTCAATTTTAGGCGTTTAATTCCGGTCAAGTGGCATCTTTGGGTGAGTTTTTTTCAAGTGTTATTCGTCTTTGTCATCATTGCCATCATCCTGTCTTTTCGCCTCAAGGGCAACAGTCTCATACTGATGGAAGCACTACTCACGTGCATTATCGGCCCATGTGCGTCAGCTGCCGCAGTGGTTACGCAGAAATTGGGTGGCAATCTCGAGGAGATGACCACCTACACCTTCTTGTCTAACTTTATCACCGCTTTGCTCATTCCCATTTGTTTCCCACTAATTGAAAAAACAAGTGACATTACTTTTATGGATGCATTCTTGAAAATACTCAATCAAGTGTGTCTTGTTTTGGTCGTTCCGATGGGGTTAGCTTATGTCGTTAAGCACTATTTTCATCGGTTTCATCGGTGGGTTGTGGGGGTAAAAGACCTTTCTTATTATCTTTGGGGATGTTCTTTGATGATTGTGACGGGCACCACGATGAAGAATATCGTGCATGCAGAAACGTCCGTTTCCTTTCTCTTGCTCATCGCTTTGCTGGGCTTGCTGCTCTGTGTGATACAATTTTCCGTCGGACGTTTCATCGGTCACTATTTCAATGCCACCGTCAATGCAGGTCAAGCACTGGGCCAAAAGAATACAGCCTTTGCCATCTGGATAGCCTACTCCTACCTCAATCCCATCTCATCCGTTGGCCCTGGTTGTTATATCCTATGGCAGAACATCATCAATAGCGTTGAAATCTGGATGTATCGGAAGCGGGGTTTGGAACGGTCAGCATAGCTAAAATCGTGTTATCGGCTCGCTTTTTTACCGGAAGTTATGTGTGTTTTTACTGGAAGTTATGTGTGTGTTCATACCTTACCAGTTGCGTTGATGATAGAAAAGAATGTAAATTGGTCTGAAAGAAAGGCCAAAAGAGGCTCTTCCGCTTAGTGTATGGTCAACAAACCGAATGGACCTGACGTGGAAGCAACATAGCGAGTGAGGTAATTTTTCTCACCTCGAGAGCCCTTCATGATATTCCCTCCCGTGTTCATGTTGTATTCACGGTGACAATTGTTACACGTTGCAATACCGTTGGATGAGAGGGTTAAAGGATAATTCTTGCGTGGTATCGTGAGCCAGTCGAAGCAATTGGGACATTGGTTGTCGTAAGCATAGAAGACGGGGGGATAGTCTAAGTTGCCAAAACCAACGATTACGCCATTGTTATAACCAAAGGTAAGAGCCGTTCTTTGGTCCCTCGAATTGAAAATGGACGTGCTTTGGCTGCCTCGGTTGTTTTTGAAAGCGAAATAAGTTGCACCGCCTTTCATGGTTTGTTGTACCAAGCAAAACACGCCAGGCGACGTGGCGTTCATCGAACTGGCCAGTGTTGCGTCGTTGTGTTCTTGATTGTTGACCGCCACGAAGCACCGAACAGAACTGTATTGGTTCTGATTTTCTCCGCACGATGACAGCAACAAGAGCAGGAAAAGAAATAGGAATGTTCCTTTTCTTCTCATCTTATGGATGCGTTTCAGACACCTCATCCCATCTCTTTTCCTGCTTTTACCCTTATTCATACTGTATCATTTGCAAGACATCAGCCACCTTTTCGATACCTTCTTGCAGCGGTTTTTTCACCATGGCCTTGATAAAAGGGTTCACTTCGGCCTTCATCGTTAGCTTCATCTTGCTCGAATGGTCGCTCACAGGTACTATCTGTATCCATAAATTGATGGGAACCGGACTCTTCTTCGTTTCAAACTTGACGCACTTCGGTTCGTCTCTTTCGATGATGTTGAGTTGTACATCGCCCAATGGAGAATGGATAGAGATGGAATCAGCGTCGAAGGTTAGATCCTTAATCTTATCCTCTGGTATTTTGTCGCGTACCTTCTCGATGTTTGTTAGGTCGCTTAGCATGTTGTAAACAGACTGCTGTGAGTAAGGAATCTCGCGTATGGAACTTTCAAATTTGCTTGACATAATTTTATAGTCTGAATGATTTTTACTAAATGGTGATTTACTTTCGCCAGCCTGATGGGTTCTTTCGCCATTCGTTGAGCAACTCGATATCACTTTCCTGGATATATCCCGTGGCCAGTGCCTCAGCCACTACATGGTCATAGTCGGTTAGGGTAACCAACTTGACGTTGGCCTCTGTGAACGCTTGTGCAGCGACAGGGAACCCGTATGTGTATGAGGCAACCATGCCAACAACGTCTCCTCCGGCTTTACGGATGGCCTCTACCGCCTTCAAAGAGCTGCCTCCGGTGGAGATAAGGTCTTCGATAACCACCACCTTGGCACCCTCTTTCATCTCACCTTCGATAAGGTTTTCCAGTCCGTGATCCTTTGGTTTGCTTCTCACATATATCAAAGGCATGTTCAAGACATCAGCGATGAGGGCGGCTTGTGGGATGCCTGCCGTCGCTACACCTGCGATGACGTCAGCCTCGGGGAAGTGTTTCAAGATGGCATGCACCATCCCTACCTTCACAAAGGTGCGTATGTCGGGGTAAGAAAGCGTTTTTCTGTTGTCGCAATAAAAAGGCGATTTCCAGCCTGAAGCCCAGGTGAAAGGCTCGTTGGGCTGTAGCTTGATGGCTTTGATGCGTAATAATTTGGATGCAAAATCTCTTTTTAATGTGTTCTTTTCCATATCGTAAGTTGTTGAGTATATATTGCAAAGATAGTTGAAATCTCCTATATTTCAAAGGGATGAGCGGCTTTTTTGGCACCATTCGTGCTGTTCTATCCTTTTGCCCAACCCAAAGAGAGCACGCTGACGTGTACCCTTCCATCCCGCTGCAGAGCCTTTCCGCAGGCACAGATGGTAGCACCAGTGGTCACGATGTCATCGATGAGCAGCACATGTTTGCCCATCAACCCCGCGTTTTCGGCCAATTGAAAGGCGTCTTCTACGTTCTCCGTGCGAGCCAACCGATTCTTATGCGTCTGGCTGTCCTTAAACTTCACACGTTTTAGTACATGCCTCATGATGGGCACCCCGCACACTTGGCTCACCCCTTTGGCGATTTCAAGGCTTTGGTTGTATCCCCTTTGTCGCTCACGGCTTTTCGTCAGCGGAACGGGTACGATGCAATCGATGCCTTGAAAGAATCCTTTAGTCTGAAACTCCTCGGCGGTCAGGCATCCTAATTGTTCGCCAATCTCAGGTTGATCACCATATTTCAGGGCGTAAATCATGCGACTTGCCTCCGACCGAGCCTGATAGAAGAACAATGCTGCCGCTCGTTCGATGGGGATGCGGGCCCAGAACAGTTGCGCCATCTCGTTGTCGTAGGCATCGTCTTCGTAGTGAGTGCGAGGCAAATGTAGGTTGCACGAGGCACACAACACCTGTTCGCCCTCAGTCAATCTCCGCCTGCATTCCACACAGGTGCGGGGAGATATCAGGTCAAGGATTCTGCTTATAAAACTAATCATCCGTCCAATCGTCAGCTTGGTCGATACATTGTTTAATCTGTTCAATGTCAAATCCCCTACCCATGGCAAAGCGGATGAGCTTCATGCTGCGCTCATAGTCATTACGCCCAGTGACGGTTTTCCACTTTCGATGGATGAGTGGCCGCAGGATGGCGATGTAGTCTTCGTCCGGAACCTCATCGAGAACCCTGTTAAACACATCCTTCGACACCCCTTTCTGATATAAGGCCTGCTCTATCTTGCGGCGTCCCCATTGGTTGTAAGTCATCTTGTCGTTGACAAACGCACGCGTGTAGCGTTCGTCATCAACGTATTTCCCGGCAATCAGTCGATCCATGATGCGCTCTTGAACCGCACTGTCCAAGCCCCAAAGACTCATCTTCCGAACCATCTCTCCGCTGCAGTGTTCTGCTTTGGCGCAAAGGGCAGACAGCTTGTTCCAAGCCTCTTTTTCGGTCATTTCTTTCTTTTCGTTCATCATCGGCAATGTTTTCATGATTTTTCGGTTTGACAAGGGCGGGTCGCTCTGGCCATTCTGTCCTTGCCAAAAGCGTCTTTTCTGATTTCAATATCGATGAAACCTACGTTTTTGAGCATTTCTTCCAGTTCGTTTTTGTATAGTGGATTGATTTCAACATACAGCTTTCCGCCGGGTTTGAGTGCTTCGATGGCATAGTTGGCAATGGCTTTGTAGAACAGCAACGGGTCATTTTGAGGAACAAACAAAGCCGTGGATGGCTCGAATTTCAGCACGTTTTGCGCCATTTCTGCTGCTTCAGAAGGACAGATGTAGGGTGGGTTTGATGCAATAATGTCCCATTTCATCGAGTCTTTTGGCGCCGCTAAGGCATCCTGAAGCGCAAAACTAACAGGTGCCTGCCATGCCTTTGCGTTTTCGCTCGCTATCCGCAACGCATCCTGAGAGATGTCCCACGCCGACACAGCACCACCTGGAATGTCCAAACTGAGCGTCACTGCGAGGCATCCCGAGCCTGTTCCGATGTCCAAAACCGTGATGGGATTCCCGTCAGCTGGTGTTTGTTCGCTGACTATCCACGCACAAAGTTCCTCCGTCTCGGGTCGTGGAATCAGTACACCTGGTGCCACTTTAAACCTGCGACCGGCAAACTCAGCCTCGCCCAATACATATTGTACGGGTTCTGCTTGCAGCAACCGCTGCATGATTTTCTCCAAAGAACGACCTTCTTCTGCCGATAAATCGTTAACTTTGCCACACAGAATATCGGTGAGTGTCAATCCATAACGCACCTCCAATACCGTTCTGACCACTGCTTTTGCTTCGGTTTCATCGTATAGGGGGGTGAGTTGTTCCCAAAGTTCCCGATAATTTTTCATGGCAACAAATATAATAAAAAAATAAGAACATGAACCAAGAAGAGCTCGATAAAATGTACATGCGACGCTGCCTTCAGCTGGCCAAGCAGGGTAGGGCTTTGGCCAAGCCCAATCCCATGGTGGGTGCAGTGATTGTTTATCAAGGCAGAATATTGGGTGAAGGTTATCATGTGCGGTGTGGACAGGCTCATGCTGAGGTCAACGCCTTCGCATCTGTCCGTCCTGCTGACGAGCCTTTGCTGACGCAGAGCACGCTCTATGTCAGTTTGGAGCCTTGTTGTCACACAGGCAAGACCCCTCCCTGCGCCGATTTGATTATCAGGAAGCAGGTGAAACGCGTGGTATGTGGCTGCATTGACCCATTTGCACAGGTGCACGGACGCGGTGTGCAGAAACTTCGTGATGCCGGCATTGACGTGACGGTTGGCGTGTTGGGCGACGAGTGCCGTGCGCTGAATCGGCAGTTCAACGTGTACAACACGCTTGAACGACCCTATATCTTACTGAAATGGGCTCAAACCATCAATGGTTTTTTAGATGCCGACGGCGAGGCTTTCGCATTGTCCACACCATTCACCCAGATGCTGGTGCATCGGTTGCGGGCGCAGTATGATGCCATTCTTGTTGGTCGCGTGACGGACGAACGCGAGCATCCGCTCCTCACGGTGCGTGAATGGTCGGGCCCCGATCCCTTGCGCTTGGTGCTGCACGGCGGCATCACGCTGCCTCAGTTGTTGGCAGATTTGCATCAACAGCATGTGCAGTCGTTGATGGTAGAGGGTGGAGCCAAGACGTTGCAGAGCTTCATCGATGCAGGTTTGTGGGACGAAATACGCGTGGAGACCAGTCGTATGTTGGTCTCGGGGGGTACGAAAGCACCCGTTTTACCAGCGGGTCTGACTTTGTGGAAGCGTGAGATGTATGATGGTAATGTGGTGGATACGTTCGGTCGAAGGGAAACCTTGGACATCTGACGATCATGGTTCTCAAGGTCTGTTCCATAGGGTTGAAAACGACTGGACATCTCATTGAAAAATAAAGATTTATAGATACAAAAACAAACTCATTGAGATTGGGTGCCAATATCAATGAGTTTGCATGCCAATTGCATTGACTTTGAAGCCCAAAGTCAATGCAATTAAATCTCTTTCGGCAAGCACTTGTCTTCGTCATTGCCTTGATGACTGAGTGACGACCCCTTCCCCCCTGCGATTTTATCATCCTGTTCGAGAATCTTTTCCACGCATTTGAAGGGGGCTGAAGGCGAGACTGAGATGGCGTAAACCATGCGATAACTCGGATAGCCCCAACTTCCTTCAGACCTAATGAAGTAGTTGCTTGTCATTTCAGGTTGTTTTGGTTTCGTTTTTGTTGTTGTTTGATAATCTTTGTTGGATGGCATCCATCTTTTTGAGGCGGTCTATCGAGTAAGTCTTGCTGTAATGATCAAGGAAATCGAACAGCGCAAAAGACTTCTTAAGCAGCAGGTCGCCTTCGGGTTTCGACACCATGTCAGCCTCTGCCAGATAGAGTTCGGCCAGCATTTCCATCTTGTAAATTCGCTTTTCCTTATCCTCTTGGCCAAGGGCCTTGATGACTTTTTCCACTGGTTGCAGATGGTAGAAGGTGTAAGGACCAACATATTGGTCGTACAGTTTTTTGAGTTCCTCGTGCCTGTCAGTCATTTCTTTCTTCTCTAACAGTCGGGCCAGGGCTGCCAGAAATTCGCGGATAAGCCGCATGATATAGTCGCGTTCTAACATAATATATGGTGTTTAGGGATTTACAGCATGTTTACCAAACAGAATCTTGTTGCAGACTCTGCGTATATTCATATAGTTTTTTATAGAAAGGATGGCGCACCAGCGTGGGAACATGTCCTAAGATGATGAGTTTCATGCGGGATCGGGTCATGGCAACGTTCATCCTACGCAGGTCACGAAGAAAGCCTATCTGCCCATCATCGTTTGCCCTGACCAGCGAAATGAGTATCACATCGCGTTCCTGTCCTTGAAAACCATCAACCGTGTTTATGCTGATGAGATGACGAAAAGGCTTGAAAAAGGGACGTTTTTTCACTAGTCGGCGCAAATACTGCACTTGTGCGCGATACGGAGAGATGATGCCTACGTCGACAGCTTCGTCCAATAAACGCTGTTTACCAATCTTATTGAAATACTGTTCCAGCGTGTTGAGGGTCAATTCGGCCTCATCTTGATTGATTCTGCCAAAGCTTTCACCTACAAAATGTTCCTGAAATGTCGGTGCGTCCGATGCAGATTCCTCGATGAAATGGGCGTTTTCTGCCTGTTCGGCGGTGTCTATCCACTGGATGGGAACATCATAATCCAAGATTCCCCGATACTTAATAGCTGGCGCACTCTGCACTTTTCCGTGATAAAACCAGTCGCTCGAGAAGCGCATAATCTGGTCATTCATGCGGTATTGCAAGCCAAGCATCGTCACTACTTCTGGTTTATTCTCTACAATGCGCTGCATGAGCGTCTTGTCCAGACCTCCCTTTAAGGCAGCAATGCTCTTGATTGTCGGTGGCAACTGGCAGTGGTCGCCCGCCAACACCACGCGGTGAACTTTCCGAATGGCAATCCAGCAGGCAGCTTCTAATGCCTGTGCGGCCTCATCAATGAACAATGTTTGATACTTTTGACCCATCAGAAGGCGGTTAGCGGCACCTGTTAAGGTGGAAGCGATGACCCTTGCTTCTCCAAAGAGCTGTGCTTTGATGCGTATCTCCAATTCGGTTGCCCGTTCTTGGAGACGTTCCACCTTTTGGTGAAAGCCAGAGCCGGCAGCCTTACGATGCTGTTTGAGTTGACGAAGGGCTTTGCGTATGGCCCACAATTGCGGATAATCGGGATGTGATTCGAACCTTCGTTCGTAGGTAAACGATAGCATTTTATCGTTCACCCGTGTGGGATTGCCGATGCGAAGCACGTTCACACCTCGGTCAACAAGCCGTTCACTAATCCAATCGACCGCCATATTACTTTGCGCACAGACCAAAACTTGACTCTCACGCTTGAGGGTTTCGTAGATTGCCTCCACGAGTGTGGTGGTCTTTCCAGTACCCGGAGGACCATGAACCACCATCACATCCTTGGCTTTCAACACTTTGTTCACGGCTTCTGCCTGCAGGTCATTGAGCCAAGGAAAACGAATGTCATCAAAAGAAAAGCGTCCGGCAGTCTGTGATGACGAATAAAAAAGGTCGCGAAGATAGGCCAGTCGGTTGTCTTTGGCATTCATCACGCGGTCTAAGGCATCGAACATTAGCCGATAAGAGGTCTCGTCAAAGAACAGTTGTACGCCCACCTGTTCGGCCGTTTGGATGGAGGTAACCATGCCATTGTCAGGCAACGTCACCACCATTCGGTCGTTATCGGCATAGCTCACCATACCCGTGACGGGGAAATAAGAAAGTGATTTTGAAGCTGTGGATGCATTGTTTTTGCCCATTTCATCGTGTCTTCCTGCCTTCTGAACCATCTGAAAAAAGGCAATCGGTCGTCCGTATTCAAAGTTGTGACTGATTTCTTCATCGGCAGGACGAAACACTTCGACTGCCAACTGATTGAGTGAGTTGTAAAAACTCTTGCCCACGCGGACGGGAAACCATGCATCACCGCGCTTTACCTTTCTGGCTATACCCACCATCTCCGTCTGCTTGCGGAAAGCATCCTTCTCGGTTGCATACTCCAATTGGAGCAACAACTTCTGACGTTTGAGTTCTGAAATGGCCGATTGTGAGGACATAAGTACGGACAAAGATACGTATTTTAGCAAGAATTGACGAGCTACAAACGTTATATTTTGCGTAATTCGCTATCTTTGCAACAGACATGCAGACCATTCAATTATACAATTTGTCCATCGGATACGGCAAGCACACGGTCGTATCGGATATCAACGCTACTCTGAACAGCGGGCGGTTGACCTGTTTGCTGGGGCGAAATGGTGTGGGAAAATCTACGCTTTTGCGCACACTGGCGGGCTTTATACCGCCCATAGCGGGCGAAATATACATTCAAGGTACGCCCTTGGAACGGCTATCCCACCACGAATTGGCCGAAAAAATCAGCGTGGTTCTGACGGAAAGAATGGACATTCGGAATCTTACCGCAGCCGAATTGGTGGGCTTAGGGCGTACGCCCTACACGGGATTTTGGGGCGTTTTGTCGGCTGAAGACCGTAAAATCATCTCGAATGCCATGCAACTGGTGGGCATCGAGCAGTTGGCTAAAAGGAATATTTCGAGCCTAAGCGACGGTGAACGCCAAAAGGTAATGATAGCAAAAGCTCTGGCACAGCAAACGCCCATCATCATCTTAGACGAACCAACGGCCTTTCTTGATTTTCAAAGTAGGGTAGACACACTGCGTCTGTTGGCCCAATTGGCACACGAATTGGATAAGACCGTGTTCTTATCCATCCATGATATCGAACTGGCTTTACAGATAACAGACGAGATATGGCTGCTGGATGATCAACGAAAGCTACACACTGGGACGACGAAACAGCTCATAGAAGATGGCACTTTGCACCATTTCATCGAAAGTGAACATATCCGTTTTGATGCCGATGACAGAGTTGTCAGACTTCAAAAATGAAGATTTCATCGGCGTTTTCTCATGAAGGAGTTCTCTCGGGCCAGTCATTTGTGCGGAATGGCACAGCTGGAGGACTGGCAGGAGTACACGAGGGGTGTCACGGAATGTATCGGCTGACAAATTTCTTCACAACTTCCGTATATTCTTGTCGATGATCCTTGTAGCTTTCAGCGTGTTTAGAACCCTTGGCTATCCACAACTGTTTCGGTTGAGATTTGGCCTTGTAAAGCGGATAAACCATGTCGGTTCGCACGTATGTATCGCGGTCGCCATGGATGAAGAGCATGGGCTTTTTGCATTTGGCCACCTGCTTCAAGGGTGAAGCCTCCTCAAACGACCATCCGTACAGCAGCTTGTTTAGTGCGCTGGCCGTGTAAAGTAGGGGGAAGGGAGGTAGCCCAAACTGCGTTTTCAGTTCGTTTTTGAACTCGTCCCACACGCTGGTGTAGCCACAATCCTCCACAAAGCACTTGACATAGTCGGGGGTGTCTTCACCCGAAACGCACATGGTGAGTGCGGCTCCCATGGAGATACCGTGGACAACTTGCTCGGAATGACCGGTTGAATCGCTGAAAAGCGAGTCGGCAATGGCCATCCAGCGCAGCACGTCGTGGCGCTCTTTCCATCCCATTTGTATCATCTTACCTTCGCTCCAGCCATGCGCGTGGTGGTCGGGCAGCAGCACATTGTAGCCCATCCGGGCGTAGATGTAGGCTATCTGCATCATGCCCGTATGAGAGTCGTGGTAACCATGCAGCACAACAGCCGTCTTGCGGGTGGGTTGTGGCGCATAAACGAAAACGGCATGATGCTGCTCATTGTCTTGCATCGCTACCAGGGTATCATGGATGAGGTTGCCTTGGGTCAGACTGTCTATCCAGGGTTTAATTTCAGGATTGTTATTGATGACGTGCGCAAACCGGTCTTTGTAGGACACGTTGATGGGGTAAGGGCGCCTCAACGAATATTCTATCATGTATATACTGCCACCAACGATTGCCAGTAGCACAACGATGATGGAAGTGGTTAGTGAAACCTTAAGTATTTTTCTCATCAGAATCTTAGTTGTTTATGGGTGGTTTTGTACATTGTGTCCTTGCTGCCATATAGACAAATAAGGTGAGTATAAGTACATGTGCCTTTTTTGTTTTTAGTTATGACGGGGTTGTGAATCGTCAATGATGTTTCAAAGTTACATATTTTAATCCGAATAGTTGGTAGAAAGAAGAAGTTGTAGCATCTTTTTACAATTATTAGTAAAATGAGCCAAGAGGAATTATTGCTTTTATTTTGCTATGCTCTTGAATTCAAGTAACTTTGCACAGATTATGAGTACGCAAGAAATTAAAAACGCAAGAGACCATCATACAGGCTTGACAGACGAACAGGTGACGGCTAACAGGGTAAAATTTGGCAAAAACATCCTGACGCCACCCCCCACAACCTCATTGTGGAAATTGTATTTGGACAAGTATCGTGATCCCATCATTCAAGTGCTTTTGGTTGCTGCTGCCGTCTCTTTGGCGTTGGCTTTCGTTGAGCAGAACTTTATAGAGACCATCGGTATCTTTGTTGCCATCTTCTTTGCAACCAGTGTCGGCTTTTACTTTGAGCGGGATGCTGCCAAGAAATTCAACATTCTTAATGCGCTCAATGAAGAGTCGTTGGTGAAGGTTCGACGCAATGGGCATGCCGTTGAGATTCCTCGGAAGGATGTGGTAGTAGGCGATTTGATGATTATTGAGGTGGGTGACGAGATACCTGCCGACGGAAAACTCGTCAAGGCCGTTGATTTGTTGATAGACGAGTCGTCGTTGACGGGCGAACCCATCTGTTCAAAAGGTGTTGACTTGGACGATGACGAGGAGGAGGAAGAACATGAAAAAACCTACCCTCATGACATGGTCTTGCGCAGTACGATGGTCATGAATGGCCGTGGAGCAGCTGTTGTTACAGCAGTTGGCGACGCCACAGAGATTGGTAAAGTGGCTCGTAACTCGAGTGAAATAACGCATACCCAAACGCCTTTGGATACCCAATTAGCCAAATTGGCTAAACTTATCTCAATAGTTGGGTCGGCAGTAGCTGTTGCTGCCTTCGTCATCTTCCTCATTCACGACATCCTTGTCAACGATGCTGTATGGCAAGGCACTGATTATTTCAAGATGGCCGAGGTGGTGTTGCAGTATTTCATGATGGCCGTTACGCTGATTGTGATGGCCGTACCCGAAGGACTTCCCATGGCCGTAACCTTGAGTTTGGCACTGAATATGCGGCGGATGTTGAAGAGCAACAACCTTGTTAGAAAGTTGCATGCTTGTGAAACGATGGGGGCGGTGACGGTAATCTGCACCGATAAAACAGGTACCTTGACGGAAAACAAGATGACGGTTATGGAGATGGCTGGACCTTCTGTCGTTACGGAGGTGTCTGAACACGATAAGCTGGCTCAGGCTATCGCCCTCAATACCACGGCAGAGTTGGGAGAAGATGGCGCTGGAATTGGTAATCCAACGGAAATTGCACTGTTGGCATGGCTGCAAAAGCATGGCGTTGATTATCAAACCATCCGAAACCAAGCCACAATGATTGCGCAGTTACCATTCTCAACAGAAAACAAATACATGGCAACCGTTGCAGAGATTGATGGCAGGAAGTATCTCTTTGTTAAGGGAGCACCTGAGATTGTGATGAACTTCTGCACCTTGTCTGAGGCCGAGAAACAATCATATCAGTCTACCTTATTGGGGTATCACCACAAGGCTATGCGCACTTTGGCATTTGCTTGCAAACAACTTGAAGAAGATGCGCTATCGAATAGCCAAATAAAAAATCACTTGCAAAATCTCACTTTGCAGTGCATTGCAGCGATTAGTGATCCTGTTCGCGGGGATGTTCCAAATGCTGTTAACCAATGTCAGCAAGCGGGTATCGAGGTGAAGGTAGTGACGGGAGACACGCAAGCCACCGCCATTGAGATAGCAAGGCAGATAGGTGTCTGGCGCGATGATACGCCCAAGGAGGCAGCACTGACTGGTCCGGAGTGGAATGCGCTGTCGGATGAAGAGGCATACGAGCGCGCTCATACCATCAAAGTGATGTCGCGTGCGCGTCCATCGGATAAACAACGACTCGTGGAAATGCTGCAAAAGCGCAAGGAAGTGGTGGCTGTGACGGGCGATGGAACCAATGACGCACCGGCATTGCATTATGCCCATGTGGGCTTGTCGTTGGGGTCGGGCACCAGTGTGGCCAAGGAAGCCAGCGACATGACGTTGCTCGACGACTCGTTTGGCTCTATCGCGCATGCCGTGATGTGGGGTCGTTCGTTGTATAAGAACATCCAACGCTTCTTGTTTTTCCAGCTTATTGTCAACATCACTGCGCTGCTTCTTGTCCTGGGTGGGGCTTTCATCGGTGTGGAAATGCCGCTCACGGTGACGCAGATATTATGGGTGAACCTCTTGATGGATACCTTTGCGGCCATGGCATTGGCCTCTTTGCCTCCTTCACGCGAGGTGATGAAAGACAAACCGCGTAAGGAAAACGAGTTCATCCTTAATAAAGAGATGCGCCAAGGCATTCTGTTTTGCGGCGTAACCTTCTTTATTTTCCTGTTTGCCATGCTCATTTATTGTGAACGCAATGTGTCGCAAGGCATCAGTATGCGTGAGTTGACCATCTTCTTCACAACCTTCGTGATGATTCAATTGTGGAACCTGTTCAATGCAAAGACGCTCGGTTCCAATCATTCGGCATTCCGTTATCTGTTGAAAGACAAGGGACTACTGCTCGTGTTGCTGTTGGTTATCTTGGGACAGTGGCTCATCGTGACCTTCGGAGGAAAGATGTTCCGCACCGTACCGCTGTCGCTCAGCGACTGGTTGGGCATCATTGGCTTTACTTCTATTGTGCTTTGGGTGGGTGAACTGTGGCGATGGACGAAACGATTAAGGGCAAGAAAATCATGAAAGGAAACGTCAAAAACATCATATTTGATTTAGGTTGCGTGCTTGTAGGGCTTGATAAACAGCGCTGCGTACGTGCTTTTGAGCAGATAGGGGCTGGAAGTGTTGCCTCTTATGTACGGGATCATCGCACGGCTGATTTGTTCTTTGACATTGAAACGGGCCAAATGACGATGGAAGAGTTTTGTGATGAGGTTCGCAGCATGAGCAGATGCAAGGCTGAGGATAAGGAAATTGTCTGGGCATGGAACCAACTTTTGGTGGGTATTCCTGATGAAAAGAAACAACGTTTGGTGGAGTTGAAGAAGGAATATCGACTTTTCTTGTTGAGCAACACCAATGACATGCACTGGCAGAAATGCGTGAACGATTTCTTTCCCTATCACAATCTGGGGGTAAACGATTATTTCGAAGACGTTTATCTGTCGTACAAGTTGCAGCTTACGAAACCCGATCGCAAGATTTTTGAGGCCGTGTTGAGGCACTCACAGCTGCAAGCAGCAGAGACTCTCTTTATTGATGACGTGAAAGAAAACTGTGAATCGGCCGCACAACTGGGCATCCAGGTGATGCACGAGACCACAGGTAACGATTGGATAAATGCGTGGTAAGGATATGAAAACCATGATATTGGATGATAAAACGGTTCTAACGAGCCCCTGTGTGGCAACCATAGGATTCTTCGATGGGGTGCATTTGGGGCATCAATTCTTGATACATCAGGTCGTGAAGACAGCTCATGACGCGGGATTGTCATCCATGGTTATTACGTTTGACAAGCATCCTCGCCAAGTGTTGCACAGTCATTATGTTCCCGAACTGTTGACCACGACCGAGCAGAAGCTGCAACTGCTGTCAGCAACTGCTGTTGATCAGGTCGTGGTATTACCGTTTACGCAAGAGATGGCGAGTATGACAGCCCAACAATTCATGGCCGATGTGCTCCATCGTCGGTTACAGGTACGAAAGTTGGTGATTGGTTATGATAATCGGTTTGGACACAATCGGGAAGAAGGATTTGATGATTATGTGCGCTATGGACGGGCATTAGGTATCGAGGTGATACGCAGTGAGGAGTTTTCTTTGGGCAAAGATGCCGTGCATGTGAGTTCTTCTGCCATTCGAAAATACATCCATGAGGGTTCAATGGAGCAGGCCAATCGCTGTTTGGGGCGTCCCTATGTGCTCACGGCTCATGTTGTTGATGGGTGTAAAGAGGGTCGGAAACTTGGTTTTCCGACAGCCAATCTCAATTTAAGCGAAATCACACAAATGCTTCCTGCCATGGGTGTTTATGCTGTGAAAGCGCAGGTAGCGGGAACAGGACCATGGTATAGGGCGATGACCAGCATCGGTATGCGTCCTACCTACAATGGAACAAGCCTGACAATTGAAACTCATATCCTCGAAGGATTTCATGAAAACATCTATGATAAGCAGCTTTCCGTGGCCTTCTTCAAACGGCTTCGCGGTGAAAAGCGGTTTGAAAACTTGGCGTTGTTACATGCAAGGATTGCGGAAGATGCACGGGAAGTAGATTCTTATTTTAACCAAACAAAGCAGTTATGAACAAATCAATCAAAGGAATATTAGACATTGCATGGTATTTGGTGGTGTTTATCATGCTTCAAGTGTTGGTCACTTATCTGGTCAGCATCGTGTCTTTGTTACACAATGGCATGGACTTCGGAACCGCTTTGCATTATCTTCAGTCGCATCGTGTGTTCAGTTCGACGACGGTCATCGCCACTTCTGTCGTTTCCAGTGTGCTGACAATCGTCTTATTCATGTCACTTAAATGGACACCTGTGGCGCGTTCGTATGTGCGCAGTAAGCCTTGGATGGCGTTGTTTTGGGTGGTTTTACTATCATTGGGCACCATCATCCCCTCTGCATGGCTACTTGAACAGATGGAAGTGGAGGCACCTTCTGGCTTAGAACGAATGCTCAATGCCCTGATGGGCAATCGGTGGGGGCATCTATCGGTCGACATTTTGGTGCCAATTGCCGAAGAAACAGTTTTCAGAGGCGCCATTCTTCGCACCTTACTCCGACTCTTCCGGGGGCGTACAGCTTGGCTGTCCATCATCCTTTCGGCGTTGTTTTTCGGTCTTGCACATTTCAATATGGCTCAATTGCCGCACGCTTTTCTCATGGGTTTGTTGTTGGGATGGATGTATGTGCGCACCAATAGTATCGTTCCTGGCATTGTTTTGCATTGTGTCAACAACTCTACTGTATTCATGGTGTATAATCTCATTCCCAGCTCAGCTAATGGTAATCTTGTTGATATCTTTGGAGGTAGCCAGCAAGCCGTGTGGATGAGTCTTTTCTTCTCACTATGCATCATGCTTCCAGCTTTGTTCCAATTGTCCCGAAGACTAAAGAAAGCCGAACCAGAGGCATAGCTGTTGGGTTGTTGGTGGGTAGACATGAGCATGAAATGTCTAAAATAGCGAAACGCCACCCCATTGGTGGCGTTTCTTAAGTACGTTAGTATGTTAACGTTAGTTCGACGAATTTAGAACAGAGCAAGCTGTGTGTCAATAGTTCTTT